>DATIET010000099.1:0-2867 GCA_035455615.1 Thermodesulfobacteriota bacterium | reverse complement strand
GCACGTCAGCCTGACGCAGCAGCCTTATTATCTGCTCCGACGTGTAACGCTTCCTGGCCATTCTTCTGACCTCCTATATTTAGGGTTTTCTGTCAAAAATCTAACTTATACTATGGCCCTATTATAAGGGGGCAGGTCACTATTAAATCGTCTCTTTTGGTTATAAATATTTTGTGGATAAACCTTATAAGCCAGCAGATAGAAATTGGAAAAAAAACTAGGAATAGGAGAAAAAAATAGAATTTCGTATGAGCATATAACGTATTTATGATACCGGTGGGAAGATTCACATCATTTAATACTAGCCTTAATATCATTATACAAATCTCAGTTACAAATAATGTGAGGACAAAGAGCACTATATTCGTCTGAATAAAGTATCGCTTCATAATTTTGTTCTCGGATAAAGCTCTGGATATTTCCGTCTTGTTATACTTATTAATGTTGTGAACTATTATATATAATGGAACAACAAAGAAACAAGTAGGTTCAATTATTGCACATTAAGCATAGAATTGTATGTGGTTTATTATAAGTTTCTTGGGCTTATACACTTCATTAAATAAAATAATAGCCTGCGTGCGGTTATGCTACCCCCCCTCAGCTCTTGAGCTTGTATCCCGTCCTGAATATCCACCAAACGACGGCGATGCAGACGGCGAGGAAGAGGAGCGTCATGCCCAGGCTGACTTCCACGTTTACGTCCGAGACCCCGTACAGGCTCCATCTGAATCCGCTAATGAGATACACGACCGGATTAAAGAGCGTGATCTTCTGCCATACAGGCGGCAGCATGTATATCGAATAAAAGCTCCCCCCGAGGAACGTAAGCGGCGTGACTATCATCAGCGGCACCATCTGGAGCTTCTGGAAGCTGTCCGCCCAGATTCCGATAATGAACCCGAAGAGGCTGAAGGATACCGCCGTGAGAACGAGGAACCCCGCCATCCAGAACGGGTGCAGTATCGAGTAGGGGACGAAGATGCGCGCGGTAGCCAGTATGAGCGCGCCCAGTATGACGGATTTCGTGGCCGCCGCGCCTACGTAGCCTGTAAGGACCTCTATGTATGAGACCGGCGCCGACAGCACCTCGTAAATCGTGCCCGTGAATTTCGGCAGGTATATGCCGAATGACGCGTTTGAGACACTCTCGCCCATGATCGTCAGCATTGCGAGGCCCGGAACTATAAACGCGCCGTAGCTGACCCCTTCTATATCCCCCACCCTCGATCCGATAGCCGCTCCGAAGACGACGAAGTAGAGCGAGGTCGAGAGTATGGGAGACGCGATGCTCTGCATCAGCGTCCTCCATGTGCGCGCCATCTCGAATATATATATCGACCTTATCGCGTAGAAGTTCATCGTTTCCCGGTAACGAGGCTCACGAAAATTTCCTCAAGTGAGCTCTCGCTCGAATGTATGTCCCTGTAATCTATACCGTGCTCGTTCAGGCGCTTCAACAGCGACGCTATCCCTGTCTCTTCGCCGTGTACGTCGAACGTGTAGACGAGCTCGCTCCCGTCCGTAGAAAGCTCGAGGTCGAGACCGTCTAGCCCGGAGGGAATCGAGCTTACGGGGCTCTGGAGGTAGAGCGTCAATTGTCTCTTGCCCAATTTCTGCATCAAGGCTTCCTTTTCCTCTACCAGTATGATCTCGCCCTTGTTGATTATCCCGACGCGGTCGGCTATCAGCTCGGCCTCCTCGATGTAATGCGTCGTCAGTATTATGGTCACCCCGTTATCACGGAGACCCCTGACCATTTCCCACATATCGCGGCGGAGCTCGACGTCCACCCCCGCCGTGGGCTCGTCGAGGAATAGTATCTTCGGCTCGTGCGCGAGGGCCTTCGCGATGAGCACCCTGCGCTTCATCCCCCCGGAAAGCGCCTGTATCTTGGTATCTGCTTTGTCGAGGAGCGAAAGGTCGCCGAGCACCTTTTCTATATATGCCGGGTCGGGCGGCTTTCCGAAGAGGCCACGGCTGAATTTCATCGTGTCCCTCACGGTTTCGAACACGTCCGTCGTCAGCTCCTGGGGGACGAGGCCTATCTTCGAACGCGCCGCGCGGTAGTCAGAAATTATATCGTGGCCGTCAGCCAGCACCGTCCCGCCGCCCGGATTGACTATCCCGCATATGATGCTGATGAGAGTCGTCTTTCCGGCCCCGTTCGGTCCGAGGAGGGCGAAGATCTCCCCCCTCCTGATATCGAGATCGATATTCCTGAGCGCCTGAAATCCCGACGCGTAGGTCTTGCTCAAGTTTTTTACTGAAATGATAGCGTTCACGGAAGCACCATAAATTCTAAAGTTGTATAGTTTAGCTGGTTAAAGGTTATATATATATAAGATTCCTGTGATGCTCGGAAGATTCGCCCTGGTTTTCAATTTTCGATAGAAGGGATTCCTTATAGTGTCATTTTATTCATGAGATTGCCGCGCTATGAGAATTCGTTTCAATGGATTGCCATAGTGAATTGTCTTTATGCAATATAAGCGAGGGCTTCCGGTTCTTACTCTTGTTCAGAACCGTTGGCTCGCAATGACAGGAAGGGCCGGGATTGCCGCGGGAATGACAATACATCCTGCATTACGGCCTCACGGATAAAGCCCTCTCGGTTTCTTCGCTCTCTGCATGCGGCCTATGCCGCGCATCATGACCAATATGCAGGCGCAGTGTGTAGATGGTACGTATCAAGCTTTTTATGAATTCTTCTTAGCGTACAAGTCGCGGTGGAAATGGTATTCGAACGTTTTTTGTATGGAGTCGCCCGGGCCTGAGACGTAGCCCGTCATCTCTCCGAACGCGCTCACGAAGAGCCCTGCGACCAGCATCGGATAGACCTGCGGCTTCGATTTGAGGAGACCGGG
>DATIET010000098.1:0-30029 GCA_035455615.1 Thermodesulfobacteriota bacterium | reverse complement strand
GAGGCGTCCGGACATGGTTTTACACATACCCGATATCACGTGATTCCATCCCCTGCGCCTCGCGCATCGAGGCAATTTGTAATATTCCCCCTCTCATAATAAAATCTTATCCAATCAAGAGGAGGCAAAGGTTAGATGAGGGCGAATAAAATCTATTTCATTCCGTTCGTTATATTCGCAGCCGTGTTTTCTATGGTATTTGCGCCATTGAACAAGGCGGACGCCGCGGGCGGCAGCGTTCCCTACTCGTTTTTCCTCGAGCACCCGTACAGCTCGACGGGCGTGAGGGGGAACCTCGAGCTGGTTTCCGTGGACGGAGGCGGGACGCTCGTCATGAACCAGCTTCGCGCCGACCTCAACCTTAGTGAGCATATTTTCGGAATTTACGCGAAATTTCCCTTTTCGGGCGTGACGGACGGGGTCTTCGGGAGCGGGGACTACGACTTCGGCAATATCGGGGTCGGGACGAAGTACGCTCTCCTGAGCTCGGCGAACTCGGCGCTGACCCTCGGCTTCGAAGTCCTGTTCCCGACGACGGGAAATAATTTAGGGGCGCTCGGCGCGCGCTCTTACTTCCGCGATTTCGCGTACTTTACAAACGACGCGTACACCTTCGTGCCTTACGGCGTATTCGCGATCGGCGGCGACGTCCTCGCGTTTCAGGCGAACCTGGATTTCGATATAATGACGAACGCGGAGGACGCGAACGAGAGCCCGTTCAGCACGGGGGGCGATAGTGTCGAGCTCATTATTAAATACGGCGCGGCCGCAAGCGTTACGCCTCAATTCAACCTCCCGTTCTCGACTTCCTTTCTCCTCGAGCTCCTCCTCGCGTCGTCCACCTCGTTCGATCAGAACGTCACCGGGGCGTACGTCACCCCGGGCATAAGGCTGGGCGGCATCAAATACAGCTTCGGGGCCGGGGTGCAAATTCCCTTCGGGAGCGACGAGATAAGCGATTTCGCGAACGTGGACTTTCTGATGGATTTTCTGATCAGGTTCGGCGGTTGATGCGGGGCTCCGCAGGCGGGACTGATGTAGCAGCCGCCGGATGCCCGGATGCCTATTCGGCCGGTTAATGCCCGATAGCCTTGAATATCGCGTCAGTCACAGCGCCATAGTCGGCTGGAAGCTCGACCGGCTTGTTCGCGTATTTTGAGAATACGCCTTCGAGCTCGCCCTTGTGATAACCGATCTTGAACTCGACGAACTTCAATCCGTGCGCAGTCGATATTATCACGATCCTGTCAGACGGCTTGAAGATTTTTTTCTCCTGCAGTTTGAGGAACGCCGCCAGAGCGACTCCCGTGTGCGGGCAGTTGAACGTGCCTGTCCTGTCGACGAGCGCGCAGGCGTCGGATAGCTCCTCTTCGCTTGCCTGCTCGACGATACCGTCGAATTCCTTGAGTATCCTGATAGCCTTGTTCACGCTTACCGGGTTTCCGATCTGTATCGCGTTCGCGAGCGTCGTCTTTGCTTTAACGGGATGGAATTCTTCGAAATTTTTCAGGTAGCTCAGGTATAGCGGGTTCGCGTGCTCCGCCTGCGCGCAGACGAGGCGCGGGAGCCTGTCTATCAGCCCGAGCTCCTTCATGACAAGGAACCCCTTGCCGAGCGCCGATATGTTGCCGAGGTTGCCGCCGGGGATGATAATCCAGTCAGGCACTTCCCAGTCGAACTGCTGGCAGAGCTCGATGCTTATCGTTTTCTGCCCCTCGATACGGAGCGAGTTTATTGAATTCGCCAGGTATATGTTGTTTTCGGTGCATACCCTCTGCACCATCTCCATGCAGCCGTCGAAGTCCGTATCGAGCGACAGCACGAGCGCGCCGTTCGATATGGGCTGCACCAGCTGGGCTATCGAAACCTTGTCTTTAGGGAGGAATACTATCGCAGGGATGCCCGCGGAGGCACAGTAAGCGGCGAGCGCTGCCGACGTGTCCCCGGTCGACGCGCAGGCCACGGCCGGTACGTCCTTCCCTTCGGACTTCATCTGATTGACGACCGATACGAGCACGGTCATCCCGAGGTCTTTGAAGGACCCCGTGTGGCTGTTGCCGCACATTTTTATCCATATGTCTTCCATCCCGATCTGCCTGCCGAACCTCTCCGCCCAAAAGAGGTTGGTCGCCCCTTCGTACATCGATACTATGTTAACGTCGTCGACGTACGGGCACACCCATTCCTTCTTGCCCCAGACGGAGCTCCCGTAGGGCCAGCTCTGTCTCCGGTAGCGGTTATCGAAGATGTCTTTCCATTCCTGTGCGGATTTCTCCTTGAGTGTATCGATATCATGGGTTACTTCCAGGAGGCTTCCGCATTTCCTGCAGCGGTAAATAATCTCGTTTAAAGGGTAAGTTTCTCCACAATTTTCATCGATACAGCTGAACCAGGCCCTGTAATTACTCATAGTTAAACAAAATACCCCCTCGTATTTTGGCTGTCAAACAAAGCCGGCTTAAGACGCCGTAATAAACCATTTATAATCAGGGTGCATGCCCTACTGGTAATTTTTACAAAAATAATGTAGTGTGTATAATTAAAGGAAATTCTAACAATTACATCATAAGTATACGAGGATTAGTGATAATTGGATTTAGCATTGCAGTTTCCTTGAAACAAAACAGGCGTTTTGGTATCTGAGCTCGTCGAATGCCGAACAGGAGAGTGCATCTCAGGATTCATGGAAGGGTTCAAGGGGTATTCTTCAGGGCGTCTACAATGGATAAAGCTAAGGCGCTCGGACTGACAGGCTGGGTTAGGAATAATCCGGACGGTTCTGTTGAGGTCGTTGCGGAAGGGTCCGGCGATGAGCTCGAAGAGTTCGTCGAATGGTCCCATGGGGGTCCGAGGCACGCGGTCGTCAACAAAGTGGAAGTCGAATGGGAGCCGTATCTTGATGAGTACTCGGAATTCACTATTGTATAGATACGGCGGAGACGTGATAAAAAATGATCATTAGATGCATACCGGGCGGTATTTTTCTTACCAACTGCTATATAATCGGAGACGAGGCTACTAACGAGGCCATACTCATTGACCCTGGCGAACATATTGACGATATACTGATGGAGGTAGAAAAGTCGGGACTGGAGATTAAGAAGATCGTAAATACGCACACTCATATTGACCATGTGGCGGGTGCGGTCGAGGCGAAAAATGCTTTGGGCGTCGGATTTTATATTCATCCGGAGGAGGAGCCCGTGCTTCAGGCGCTTCCCGAGTCCGCGATGAGGTTCCCCCAGTTCGGCGAAGTAAGCGTCCCGGAGGTAGAGGGTTATATAGAGGAGGGGGACGAAATAGAGATCGGCAATCTCAGGGCAAAGGTGCTGCACACACCCGGACACACCTGGGGGAGTATCTGTCTCGTCATAGACGATCAGGTCATTTCGGGGGATACGCTCTTTGCCGGGAGCGTAGGAAGGGTGGATCTCACGGGCGGGACGTCAATGAGGGAGCTCGTCCGCTCAATCAAGACGAAGCTCATGGTCCTCCCGGATACCTATATAGTCCACCCCGGCCACGGGCCATCGACGACTATCGGGATAGAAAGGAGATCGAATCCGTTCCTGACGGGCGATTTGATTATCATATAAATTGGAAAGATTAATCTTCAGAGTCATATTGATACTCGCGGTGGCCTCGTTCCTGGTATATATGTTCGCCAGGGAAATATCTCAGGTATATGCCCTACACCGTGAGAACGACAAAGTTAAGCTTGAGGGAAAGGAATTGGAGATGGATAATAACGAACTTAGGATGAAAATAGATCTGATAAAGACGGATAAGGTCTATATGGAAAAAATCATTAGAGAAGAGCTGGGGATGATCAAAACAGGTGAAAAAATATACAGATTTCAAGAATAAAATTACGTATTCGAACTTTTTACTCGGAAAAGTATTAATTCTGCTGCTCTCCGCGCTCATTTTCATTCTTATATATCGAAACAGTTTCCATTCGCTTAATTTCTACTCCGCTCTTGCTACCTTGCTTCTGCTTGCTACGGCCGGTTACAGGACGCTCCAGTTTGTAAGGACCGGCTCCCGCGATATCCCGCTCCTGGAAAGGCTCGAGCTCTCTATTCTCTATACCCTAGTTTTTGAAATCTTTTTAGAGATCTTCGGGAACGATATATTTCCTCTCTCCTTTTTGCTCGTCCCCGTCCTGATTTACGGCTTCGGATGGGCGGGCGGAATAATATCTTTCTCCCTTATATCGATTCTCCGCATAAGCATGCATTTTGGAACGGACGCGCTGGTTGAGCTCTCCCTGCTCATGATAACTACGCTGGTGATCGGATATTTATTGAAGGGTGATAAGGAGCGGCTCGGTTCTTACATGTTCCAGAGAAGCAGCGGGAAGAATATCATCCTGCCGGCTTTGATATCGGGGGGGGGCGAGAAAAACGACAGCGGCGAGCCCGTCGGCGTAAAGGCGCTAAAGAACGAGATAAGGAGCTCGCTCAGCATACTTTGCGAGCTCGTACCTAATCACAGCATCGTGCTCTATATGAAGATGGACGACGGTCTCTACGCCATTGCGGATTTCATATCCAAGAGCAAGGATTACATAGACAGGGGACAGAGGCTCGGCTTCCGTGGAGGGTATCTGGGCTGGGTTTTAAAGACGAAAACCCAGGTCCTTATTACGAGCATCAAGAATGTGCGGAAGAACCTTGTTTACTATAATAAAAACGTGCCAATTAAGGCTCTCCTCGCAACCCCCCTTTATTTTAAAGGCGATAGAGAAAAATCTGAAGGCGTTGAGAGCATATTCGGCATGCTCGTAGTCGATAGTTTCCAGCAGGACGCTTTCGGTGATAAGGAAAAACTGATCGTGTCGCTCATATCTGACAGGATAGTTGAGATAATAGACAGGTTCCTCTTGTCGGAGAAGGTCTATCTCAGCTCGCAGGAGCTGAATTCGTTTTATGATTTTACTCAAAAGCTTAATTCCACGAGTGACGTAGACGTAATCCTGGACCACATTATCGATACTCTGACGAGGTTATTCGAGGCTGACTTCGTGGGCATATCTCTCGTGGATAAAGAGGGCGGTTACAGTAACCTCAAAAGGATTAGCGACGGGATGAAGGAGTATTTGGAGGACAAGGAGATTCCTCACGACGACACACTCATAGGGTTCGTCGCGGAGAGCGGAAAGCACTTTCACTTCGACGACATATCGGCGAGGTCTCAATACAGGAGCGTTTTCGGAAAGGAAATCGATTTCGCTTTAGGAATAAAGAATATTAAGTCCGTCCTCATATACCCGTTCCACGAGACTTATCAGGACGTAGATAACGTGGGTCAGGTCGTTTTAGGCTCTGTTGTCATAGGCCGGAGGACGAAGAACCCGTTTAACGAAGGCGAGATAAGTCTCGCAAAGATTATTTGCCGGGAATCCGCCAAGTCCATGACGTCTTCCCTCAACTTCCAGAAGGTAAAAGAGCTCGCTATAAGGGACGGGCTCACGGGGTTATATAATCACAGGCATTTTCAGGAGATGCTCTCCTACACCATCGTTCACTCGGACAGGTACTCGGCCCAGGCCTCGCTCCTCATGATCGACGTGGACGATTTAAAGGTTATAAACGATACTTACGGTCATCAGGCGGGTGACACGGTCTTGTCTTCCATAGGTAATATATTGAGCGAGACACTTAGGAAAGTCGATATCCCCGCCAGGTACGGCGGGGACGAATTCGCGGTAATACTCCCGAATACGAATAAGACAGGGTCGATCGCTGTCGCGGAGAAGATAAGGAGCAGGCTGAAAAGGGTCTCCCTGAGATCGGATTCCCGGGAGCTGCAGGTCACTTTCAGTATAGGCATCGCGACCTATCCCCAGTGTGCGGCCAGTAAGGAGCTGCTCATCGAGAAAACGGACCGCGCCCTTTACGAATCGAAGAACAATGGTAAAAACAAGATTACGCACTACGAGGACATATCGCTTGAGGAGCTGGGGAGTTGAGCACGGGCGAGCGCCCCGCTATAGGAGACATATTCGATTCCGATAGTTTATGCAGACCCCGTAGTTAATAGTTATACTTCCTCTTATTCACTTTTCCCGGTAATACATGACGGACGGACGAAAAAAAGAGCTCGACCCAAGGGAATTTTTTTACGGCGGTAAAACATTCCCGAGAAAGGGCCTCGGTCAGAATTTTATTACTGACCGGAGGGTGATAGACAGGATCGTCGAGACTGCGGAGATTTCGGGTGAGGACGAGGTACTCGAAATCGGACCCGGCATGGGAGCGCTTACTCTTGCGCTCGCCCGGGCGGCCGGCAGGGTCGTAGCTGTCGAGAAAGACGAACGGGTGATAAGCCATTTGCGCGAGCTTCTGGAGGGCTATGCCAATACCGAGGTTATTGAGGGCGACTGTCTCAAGCTCGATTACAGGGATTTCTATCGGGGCGGAAAGATGAAAGTCGTTTCAAACCTCCCCTACAGCATATCGACGCCAGTTCTTATCAAGCTGCTCGGAGACCGCGATATTTTCTCATCCCTTATACTGATGCTCCAGCTCGAAGTGGGTGAGAGGATTACCGCCGCGCCCGGCGGCAGGAAATACGGCTCATTGTCCGTTCTCCTTCAAACGTACATGGATGTCAAGATGGTATTCCGCGTTCCGCCCTCCGCATTCTGGCCGAAGCCGAAAGTCGATTCGGCCGTCCTCAAATTCGTTACCCTCGCCCGGCCGAGGGTCCCGGTTCCGGATGAGCGGCTTCACGAGAGGGTGCTGAGGGCCGCGTTCTCATCGAGGAGGAAGATGCTCGGCAATTCACTCCGGTCGTTATTACCGAAGGAAGCCGTGGAGAGCGTGCTGGCCTCGTGCGGTATTGACAGGTCGAGACGCGCCGAGACACTGACCATAAAAGAATTCGGCATGCTGGCGGAAGAGATAATGCGCAGTCATATAACCGGCGCTGTCCCTGACTCCTCACAGGACATTGAATGAGCCGCCGGAAAGTAATATAATTCCCTCAGTTTAATAATTCACCGTAGCGGAGGATTAATATTATGCGTAACGCGATAATGTCATCGCTTGTCTTTCTTGCGGTTTTATTCTTAATGCCCCGTATCTCGTCTTCTCAGGATTTCGGAATCAGCGGAATCTGGTACCACAATAATATGCAGACCCACATAAACGTGAGGGACTTCACGCACGTCGTGTTGATAAACGAGAGCGGCGACAGGGCCGTAGGTCATTTCACCAATCCCTGGCAGATAAAAGTCCCAGGCTGGAACGTAGTCGGCAGTATCCAGGACGGGGGGACACAGATTTCGTGGTCGAACAACACTACCTGGACCAGGTACCCGAGCGGAAAAACCCATATTAGCGGCACATGGTATCACAATAACAGCCGGACCTCCATACAGGTCTATGACAACGGGTGGAGATTCAGCATCACGAACGAGCGCGGCCAGACGAGCGACGGTACTGCGAGGAGCAGCCGCGAGCTGTACATACCGTCCTTGGGCATAACCGGATATGTGAACAACGACGCCACCAGGATCAGGTGGAGTAACGGAACGGTCTGGACCAGAAGTCCCAGCGGCTCGGGGCCTCTGTCATCTCCCGAAGAGTAGGGAGGATTTGAGCGGCGGCGTGAGTTATTTTCGTCGCCAGTTCTTAGTTCGGGTAATATAGGGCTTATTCGGAGGAGACCACGAGAAGCACGGCCCCCGATTCGACTGCGTCTCCTTCCTTGACCATCAAGTTCTTAACCTTTCCCGCGATCGGGGACTTGAGCTCGCTCTCCATCTTCATGGCTTCGACCACGATAAGGCCCTCGTCGGGCCCGACTTCGTCACCCTCGCCCTTGAGTATCTTCACGACCCTGCTCGGCATCGGCGACTTTATCTCCTGGATACCCGAGACGACGTGAGAGGTCTTACGCTGCTCCCTCTCGGATACGGCTTCGAGCTCGTAAAGCTCGCCTTCGATGAAGACCTGCACCTTCTTGCCCTTTCTGAATACCCCTATGCTTATAGACCTACCGTCTATAAGCACCGAATAAAGGTCGTCCTCGATTTTCTCGAAGTCCACCATGATGCTGGTGCCTTCGATCTCTGCCTGCAATTGGCCGTCTTCTTTCTCGAGCGTGATCTTATAGATTTGGTCCCGGATTTTAAAGGTATATGTCATGCAAGGGGGCTCCTGGATACTCCGGATCTTCTGCCGAACAGCTTCCAGTTCGAAGACGGCTTCTGTGCCGGCTGACCGGCGCTTCCGGAACTGCTCATCGAGAGCGCTGCTGCTATCAATGCCGGTTCTATCTGCAGTACCGGCGGTTTTAATAGTTCTGGGTGCCTTTCTATGAACCCCGTATCGATCTTTCCTTTCCGGAATTCGTCATTGTTCATAACGCGGATGAGGAACCCGATGTTCGTTTTCACGCCGAGCACTATGTATTCCCGGAGGGCAGATTCCATTTTCCTGATCGCGGCTTCTCTCGTGTCCGCCCAGACTATGAGCTTCGATAGCATAGGGTCGTAATAGGGCGTGATTTCGCAGCCGTTATATATGGAGGAATCGTTCCTTATGCCGGGCCCGCTCGGAGTTCTCAGGTATTCGATTACTCCGGGGGACGGGAGGAAATTCGTCTCCGGGTTCTCGGCGTAGACCCTGCACTCGAGCGCGTGTCCCTTCATGACGATGTTTTTCTGTTTGAACGGGAGCTTCTCGCCTGAGGCGATCCTGATCATCCATTTCACTATATCGAAGCCGGTTATCATCTCGGTCACCGGATGCTCTACCTGGACCCTGGTGTTCATTTCGAGGAAGTAGAAATTCTGTCTCTGGTCCATGATGAACTCGATCGTGCCTGCCCCCTTGTATTTAACCGCCTTCGCGATCCTCACCGCGACCTCGCCCATTTTCTTCCGCGTCCTCGAGCTGATGGCGGGGGACGGGGCTTCTTCGATGACCTTCTGGTGTCTCCTCTGGATCGAGCATTCACGCTCGAACAGGTAGAGGGTATTGCCCTCCGAGTCGGCGATGACCTGTATCTCTATGTGTCTCGGGCGCTCGATAAACCTCTCGACGAAAACCGAATCGTCTCCGAAGGCTGAGCGCGCCTCGCTCCTTGCCATACGGAGAGAGCTTTCGAAATCGTCCTTGTTCCTGACGAGTCTCATCCCTTTTCCGCCGCCTCCGGCGGACGCCTTGATCATTACCGGATACCCGATTTCGTCGGCGATCACGGACGCCTCGACGTCGCTCACCGCCCCGTCCGAGCCCGGTACGAGCGGCACTTTAACGTCGTGGGCGATTTTTCGTGCCGTTATTTTATCCCCCATCAGGCGTATCGCCTCGGGCGAGGGCCCGATGAACACGATGCCCGATTTTTCACACATGTCGGCGAACGACTCGTTCTCCGAAAGGAATCCGAACCCCGGGTGTATGGCTTCGGCGCCTGACTTTTTTGCGGCGTCTATTATTTTCTCTTTATTCAGGTAGCTCTCGCCGGGGGCCGAGCCTCCTATGTGGCATGCTTCGTCCGCGAGAGCGACGTGAAGGGAGCGCCTGTCGGCGTCGGAATATACGGCAACGGTGCTTATGCCCAGGTCCCTGCACGCACGGATAATCCTGACTGCGATTTCCCCTCTGTTGGCTATGAGAACTTTTTTAAACATTCGATAATCCTTTGGTATTAGAGTGGTATGTTCCCGTGCTTTTTCGGGGGGTTCGACTGCCTTTTACCGTCCAGCATCTCGAACGCGGAGATTACCCTCGGCCTCGTATCCTCAGGCCTTATGACCTCGTCGACGAAGCCCAGGTCTGCGGCCCTGTAAGGGTTTGCGAACTGTTCCTTATATTCCTCGATGAGTCTTGCCCTCTCCGCATCCGGGTCTTCGGCCTGCATTATCTGGGCGCGCGAAATTATATTGACGGCGCCGTCCGAGCCCATCACCGCGATCTCCGCAGTCGGGTACGCCATCACGATATCGCC
The DNA here is from genome assembly GCA_035455615.1 of Thermodesulfobacteriota bacterium. Classification (GTDB taxonomy): domain Bacteria; phylum Desulfobacterota_D; class UBA1144; order Nemesobacterales; family UBA2774; genus 2-12-FULL-53-21. The sequence goes on along the minus strand of DATIET010000098.1, from coordinate 20,066 downwards.
CCTCACGTGTTTGGACGACATGACGTCGTACGCCCCGCCGTAGGCCTTCCTCGTAATGACCGTGACCCTCGGGACAGTCGCTTCGCTGTAGGCGTAGAGGAGCTTGGCCCCGTGCTTTATGATGCCGCCCCACTCCTGTGATGTGCCCGGCAGGAAGCCCGGCACGTCCTCGAATGTGAGTATGGGGATGTTAAAGCAGTCGCAGAACCTCACGAACCTCCCGGCTTTTACGGATGCGTCTATGTCGAGACAGCCGGCGAGTATATTGGGCTGGTTCCCTACTATGCCGATCACCCTGCCCGCCATCCGGGCGAACCCTATCACTATATTCTGAGCGTAATGCTCCTGAACCTCGAAAAAGTAGCCTTCGTCGACTACCGCGTTGAAAACGTCCTTAACGTCGTATGGCTTGTTCGGGTTTTCGGGGACTATCGCCCGAAGCGCCGTCGCCCTCCTGTCGGAAGGGTCGTCCGTCGGAGTTCTCGGAGGGTCTTCCATATTATTCGAAGGGAGGAAGCTCAGGAGCTCTTTTATAAGCTCTATGCACTCCTTGTCGTCCTCGACCGCGAAATGCGCGACACCGCTCCTCGAATTGTGCACCATCGCCCCGCCGAGCTCTTCGGAATCCACTTCCTCGTGCGTCACCGCCTTTATCACGTCGGGCCCGGTGATGAACATGTAGCTCGTATTCCTGACCATGACCGTGAAATCGGTTATCGCGGGGGAATATACCGCGCCCCCGGCGCAGGGTCCCATCACTGCCGATATCTGCGGCACGACGCCTGAAGCGAGCACGTTCCTCAAGAATATCTCCCCGTATCCGCCGAGGCTCTCAACCCCTTCCTGTATCCTGGCGCCGCCTGAGTCGTTTAGGCCCACGATCGGAGAGCCTACCTGCATGGCGAGGTCCATCACCTTGCATATCTTCTTTCCGTGGACCATTCCGAGCGAGCCGCCGAAGACTGTGAAGTCCTGGGCGTAGACGAAGACCTGCCTGCCGTCTATTTTCCCGTACCCGGTGACGACACCGTCCCCCAGGAACTTTTTACTGTCCATACCGAAATCAGTGCATCTGTGAACGACGAATTTGTCGAGCTCTACGAAGGTGTTCTTATCCAGGAGCAGGTCGATTCTTTCTCTCGCGGTGAGTTTGCCGATTTCGTGTTGCTTCTGTATTCTCGCTTCGCCGCCCCCGGCTTCAGCCTCCCTTTCCTTTTCTTCGAGTACGGCAATTTTGTCCTTCATTATCGGCTCCTTTGAAGGTTCTTGAGAATCCAAAAAAATACTATGTAAATATCTAATTGGCAAGTTTACGGGGCGTCTGCGGGGTTTGCATATGTAGCCCGAAAATATTAGGAATTTGTCGGGCGCTTCCGTAGGGACTGTAGGCAGGAGTGGAGCGGGACACGTAGCGGGCTATTTCCGGTAACACCTTATTCACTCATGCGCGCGGGGCAGGTACTAAAAGCCGATCGCCTCCGAGACGGTTTTTACGCGGGCGCGCGTATCCTCGAGGGACCCCGAGTTATCTATAATATAGTCTCCGTGCATCATCTTCTCCCGGGCGGGCATCTGCGCTCTGAGTCTCGAGACCGCTTCTTCCCTCCTGTAGCCCTTATCCCGGATGAGCCTTTCGATCTGAGTCTCTTCGTCTGCGGTCACTACGATAAGCCCGTCTATCAGGCTCTTGAGTCCACCCCTCTCAACGATGAGCGTGGCCTCGACCATCACGACGAGCGCTCCTTCCTTCTCGTATTCCCTCAGTAGCTCGCTGATCCTCTCCCTTATCCTCGGGTGCGTGATATCGTTGAGCCTCTTCCTTTTTGCTTCGTCGCCGAAGACGATATCAGCGAGTCTTTTCCTGTTTATCGCGCCATCGGGTTCGAGAACGTCTCTCCCGAACTCTGAGATTATTTCCTCCCACGCGGGCGCGCCCGGCTCGACCACTATCCGCGCGATCTCGTCGGCGTCGATTATCCTCGCGCCGAGCGCCTCGAACATCCGTGCGACGGTGCTCTTGCCGGAGGCTATGTTCCCGGTAATGCCTATTACCTTCATCGGGGTATTTTAATTTGGCGGCAAGGCTCTTTCAAATGGACTGTTTAATGTATGCATGGGAGTCTAGAACGGGAAACTTGATAAAATTATCAGTCGGGTATAATAAATTCCTGGATTTCGCAACTGCGAATAGAAAAGGAGGGGTTCCATGTCTAAAAAAGCGGAGGATATAAGGATAGTAGGGGTCGTAGGGGCGGGAACGATGGGTTCGGGGATAGCCCAGGTAGTCGCTTCGAGCGGCAGGCAGGTTGTGCTTGTGGACGTAACGGATGCCGCTATCGGAAGGGGGATGAAGGCCATAGAGGGCAGTCTCGGGAGGCTCGTCAAGAAAGAGACGATAAGCGAAGAAGAGAGTAAATCCATCGTATCGAGATTAAAAACAACCACAAAATATGAGGATTTTAAGGACGTTGACCTCGTCATAGAGGCCGCTTTCGAGGACATGAAGGTTAAAAAGGAAATCTACAAGAAGCTCGATGAGTCGACCTCGCCCGATGTGGTGCTCGCGACAAACACATCATCTTTACCTATCGTTGAGATCGCGGTCGGCACCGGGAGACCCGACAAGGTCGTCGGTATGCACTTCTTTAATCCCGCGCCCGTGATGAAGCTCGTCGAGATAATCAAGACGCTCGCCACGTCCGACGAGACCGCGGAGTTCGCCTTTAATTTTGCAACTGCTCTCGGTAAGGAACCCGTCAGGACGAAAGACATCCCCGGGTTCATAGTGAACAGGATACTAATACCGATGCTGAATGAGGCCGTGTTCGCATTTTCTGACGGCGTCGGGACGGCTGAGGACATAGACAAGGCCATGAAGCTCGGCACGAACCAGCCTATAGGCCCGCTCGCCCTTATAGACCTCATCGGACTCGACGTCACGATAGACGTGATGGACGTATTCTATAAGGAGTTCCAGGATTCCAAGTACAGGGCCGCGCCTTTGCTGAGACAGATGGTCAGGGCGGGATGGCTCGGGCGTAAATCCGGAAAGGGCTTCTTTCAATACTGATATATGCCGGCACACCCGGCGTGATGGGCCTGACTACTTTCTTTCGGATTGTGAAAATTGAGGGCTAAGTCAATATTCTCAGTCGGGCTTCCCGGAGTATATATAATCGATTGCCTTATTGAGCCTGCTTAAAACCATATCTTTCCCCATAATCTCCATCACTTCGAATATGCCCGGGCTCACCGTTCCCCCGGTGAGCGCTACCCTTACAGGCTGGGCTATGGTCCCGAGCTTAAGTCCCCTCTCCTCCATTATGCCCTCGAACGCCTTCTGTATTTCCTCTGCTGTGAACGGTTCCGCCGGGGAAAGCCTTTCGGTCAGTTCTTTCAGAACCTCCGTCATCCCGGGCGTGAGGAACTTTCCCGCAGCCTTCTCGTCGTATTCGATCTCCCGGGCGTAAAAGTATCCGAGGGAATCGGTTATATCGAGGAGCGTCTTCGCCCTCTGGCTTAGCTCCTTCACGATCATCACTAGCTTGTCGTCGAGCTCAGCCTTTATACCTTTATCGAGAAGTATTGGTAACACGAGATTCGCTAACTCCTCGGGCGGCTTATTCCGTATGTACCAGCCGTTTAACCACTGGAGCTTTTCGGGGTTGAATACGGCTGCCGATTTCCCAACGCTGTCGAGAGTGAATTTCTCGACGAGCTCTTCCCTTGTGAATATCTCCTGATCTCCGTATGACCAGCCGAGGCGTGTGAGATAATTTACGAGCGCGTCCGGCAGATAACCCTCTTTCCTGTATTCTACGACCGAAGTTGCGCCGTGCCTTTTGCTGAGCCTCTTTCCGTCGGGCCCGAGGATCATCGAGACGTGCGCCAGCTTCGGCACTTCGAGCGAAAGCCCTTCGTATATGAGCACCTGCCTCGGCGTATTTATCAGATGGTCGTCCCCTCTTATCACGTGTGTTATTCCCATGAGAGCGTCGTCCGCGACGACGGCGAAATTGTACGTCGGAAATCCGTCCGTCTTTAGTATGACGAAATCGTCTATCTCCCCGGCGTCGAATGCCACCTTACCCCGCAGAAGATCGTGCACCTCTATAGTCCCTTGGTCGGGCGTAAGGAGTCTTATTGCATAGGGCTTGTCCGGCCCGGCGTTCCTGGCCGCCCATTCGCGTTTGTAATGGAACATCTCGCCCCTTTCCTGGGCCTCTTTTCTCCTCTCATCGAGCTCTTCCGGTGTCACGTAACACCTGTATGCGTGTCCCGAAGCCATGAGCTTGTCAGCGAGGTCTTTGTATATGCCGAGCCTGTCCGATTGCCTGAAAGGGCCCTCGTCCCAGTCGAGCCCGAGCCATTCCATGGCGTCTCTAATCTCCGATATGGATTCCTCGGTCGAGCGTGAGCGGTCGGTATCCTCGATGCGCAGTATGAATTCCCCGGCGTTATGTCTCGCGAAGAGCCAGTTGAAAATGGCGGTCCTCGCCCCGCCTATGTGGAGGGACCCTGTCGGGCTCGGGGCGAATCTGGTTCTTACGGTCATGGGGGTTAAATGTTAATTTAGAGTCATTGGTGAGTCAAATAACCGCACATACCGGAGAGGCGGGTTGACAACCGGTCTCAATCGTCATTATTATTGCCATATATCAGGGGCAGCGCGGTGCTGCCTGCATGTAGTAAAATCCTGCTCGTCATATTTCCCGAAAAGAGGGAATGTAACTATTTAAGGTTTTACCATGCTTGGTTTTTTCAGGGATTCGAGTATTATTGAAACCCGTCGGCCGGCATACGGAACGGCCCGCCTGAGTCAGGTACGGAAAATCTTGATACAAGTTTCATTATCCAATGAATAAATGCCTGGTTATTCTGTTATCGGCGTCGATCTTGCTCGGTTCCTGCTCTATCGCTAAATTCGTGGGCTACTACGCCTCCGCCGGCTCTGGCGACAACGGGAAGCTCAAGGGCCAGATATATACCTCTGACTCCACGTCGTACCAGATAGGCTCTCTCCCCGACGGGTGGAAACGCATAGACATAGAGGGCGGGGACCTCGCTTTCAGCAACAGCCTCGACGATTCCACGATAACCGTGAATTCGACATGCGATGAGCGCAAGATGAAATACAGCTTGAAGGCCCTTTCGGAGTCATTGATAGTAGGCGTGAAAGACAAGAAGGCGGCTTCCCGGCAGGAGACTCAGATCGACGGGCAGCCGGCCCTGAGTACGATTTACACAGGCAGCCTGGACGGTAAGCCTGTCATGATAGAGACACGTGTGTTTAAAAAGAACGATTGTGTGTATGATTTTACATACGCCTCGTCTCCCGATAAGTTTGACTCGGGGGCGCAGGCGTTTAACGAATTTATTTCTCAGTTCAGGGTGCTATGATCATCTATAGCTACATATCGCGCCTCGGGTCGTCCTGCGTATCTTTTATCGAGCAGCTCGGGGATGTCTGGCTCTTTCTCTACAGGTCCGTGTACGCGAGCTTCACCCGCCCTTTTAATTACAGGCTCGTGCTCGAGCAGCTCGACGAGATCGGCTTCAAATCCATACCCATAGTGATAGCTTCCGCTATGGCTATAGGAATGGTCATGGTCGTTCAGCTCGCGTGGGGTTTCGCGTGGTTCGGGGCAAAGGGCGTCGTCGGCCCCGTCGTATCGCTCTCTTTCGTCAGGGAGCTCGGCCCCGTCGTGACCTCTCTCCTCGTAGGCGGAAGGGTCGGCTCGGGTATCACCGCTGAAATAGGGTCGATGAAGGTAACCGAGCAGATAGACGCCATAAGGACGCTCGGCGCCGACCCCATGAGGAAGCTCGTCGTTCCGAGGCTCGTGGCCGCCGTCATTTCTTTCCCGTTTCTGGCGGTGATATCAGACTTTACCGGAATTCTCGGCGCTATGATAATGGCTAACATAGACCTCGACGTAAAGCCGAGGCTCTTTATCTCAAGCATACTCGAATGGGTGACGATAAACGATTTCGTGAGCGGGATCTCCAAGACGTTCTTCTTCGGGATAATAGTGGCTATCACCGGATGCTATATAGGGATGAGGGCTGAAGGCGGGACGCAGGGTGTCGGAAGAGCGACGACATCCACAGTCGTGGTCGCTCTCCTGCTGATCATCATCGGGGATTTTTTCCTTACAAAACTTTTCCTTCTCTTGTAATCGGTGCTATTGAGTCACGGACGGAAGGGGCATTCTGTTCCGCCGACGTGTCCGGGCGCTCTCTGTCTCGTCTAGCGGTTCGAGGATTGTTTTATACCGAGCGCTTTTGTATATTCGGAATAATTACGGAACGCCTTGTCGGCGCTTTCCCGGTTTCCTGTTTTGACTAATAGGTAGTATTGATTGTTCCAATAGTCGATGTTCTCGATGAGTGAATCTGTGGAGTTGTTTCGGGCGAGCTCCCGGGCCCTTTCCTCGCTCTTGAGGGACGAAGCCGGGTGCGCGTCGTAGCTCTGTCCCCAGATGGGCTTTACATCGCTCCGTTCCCCGGGTTCATCTTTTACCTCACCCTCTTCCGCGTAAATTATCTTCTCCCTCTCTCTGTATGAAGCGACGGTGTGCAAGTCGGCTGGTTTTTCCTTTGGCTTTGTGTCCGAGGTGTAGACCGCCGCGGGTTTGTCGAGGTAAGAAGGCAATACGTCCGAATCGATGAGATAAACCGTCGCGGCCGCCGAGCCGAATATCGTGAGCAGGGTGATGCTCAAGACTTTTCCGATAGTTTCCATCTTGCCCCGTCCGTTACCGTCACATACCTAACGATTGCGGCCTCTTTCGGATGGTAGCTTGAATCGGGAAAACAGAATACGGAGGGTCAGCGAAGTTCGAGATAGAGACTATGTTTTTCCGTTTCGGCGGCATGGCAGCCATGGGTTTTTATCCCGTTAGGCCCTATGCTTTGCGTCCCATCCTTTCGAGTGGTTTGCCATTTCGTACGGAACATGACATCAATTACTGCGTCATTGCCCGTAGCGCTCTTATGTTACAAATATTATAAGGAATATCGCAGATTGTCAACGGATTGAATATTACGGCAGGTTATTCCGAAAATTGTAATATTTCCGTTAAATTAGCCCCCCTCCAATTTTTCGTCGAGAGCTGAATTCCCGATTAGACCCTTATTGTTGACTTGGGGTTAAAAAAAATCTATACATTAATGAACGGTTATTGATCTCTATCGAGGACCGTAAGATTCCCGCTTAAAATTAATAATCCGTGGATCGGGTTCCGGAATGTATAACAGAATAGCTGAAGGGATACTCTTTACCGACCAGTATCAGCTTACGATGGCCCAGCTCTATTTTAGATTCGGGCTTCACGAGACCGACGCTCAGTTCGACCACTTCTTCAGGAGCTATCCCGACTACGGCTCCCATAAGGCGGGTTATTGTGTGAACGCCGGGCTCGAATGGCTCGCCGGATGGATGAAGGACGCCTCGTTCGGGGACGAGGAGATAAACTATCTCAAAACGCAGACCGGTCAGCTTGGCGAGCCGCTATTCGCGGATGATTTTCTCCGCTGGCTGAGGGAGCACGGGAATTTCGGCGGGATTACAATGTTATCGGTTCCTGAGGGGAGGGTCGTCCATCCCACCGTTCCCGTTACCGTGGTTCAGGGGCCCCTGCCTATGGCGCAGATATTGGAGTCGGCCCTCCTCAACAAGCTCAACTACCAGATACTGATAGCCACGAAAGCCGCTCGTATAAGGGAGGCGGGACGGGGCCAGCCGATACTCGAATTCGGAATGAGGAGAGGGCCCGACCTCGGGGTCAACGCCGGCATAAGGGCGGCTTTGATAGGGGGGGCTGATTTCTCTTCCACGGTAGGTATCTCGCACCTGCTCGGTTTTCTGCCCAAAGGCACTCACGCCCACAGCATGGTGCAGGTGTTCATGGCGCTCGGCGAGGGCGAGCTCGGGGCTTTCAGGGCCTATGCGGAGGTATATCCCGACGACTGCCTGCTGCTGGTGGATACGATAAACACGCTCGAGAGCGGGGTACCTAACGCGATAAAGGTTTTCGAGGAGCTCAAGAGGAAAGGACATAAGCCGCTCGGCATCAGGCTCGATTCGGGCGACCTCGCGTATCTCTCCATACAGTCGGCGAGGATGCTCGACAGCGCGGGTTTTCCGGATACGAGGATAGTGCTCTCGAATCAGCTCGACGAGCTCGTCATATGGCAGGTAATAACACAGATAGAAGAGGAAGCGCCCCGCTACGGGCTCGACCCCGAAAGACTCATCAAGAGGCTCGTCTACGGCGTGGGGACGAAGCTCATAACCTCAAAAGGCGATCCCGCGCTCGACGGCGTGTATAAGCTCGTCGCCGTAAGGGAAAAGGGTAAGTGGGAGCCGGCGATCAAACTATCGGAAACCCCGACAAAGACGCTCAACCCGGGCAATAAAATGGCCTGGCGCATCTATGACAAGAGGGGGTTTGCGACCGCGGACCTCCTGACCATAGACGAAGGCGATCCGGGGGAGAAGGAGGTATTAAAGATGCGTCACCCCTCCGACCATAGCAAATACAGGATTATGAAGGGTAATGAGATAAGCAGAACGGAGCCGCTTCTTGTGAAGGTATTCGAAGACGGCGGGATCGTCTACGATTTTCCGTCAATAGAAGAGATCAGGGTGAGGCGTATAGAGGACATAGAAAAGCTCGATTCGGGCGTCAGGCGCATAATGAACCCCCATTTCTATCACGTCTCGCTCTCGGAGAACCTCTGGAACTTGAAGCAGGACCTCATCCGGTCGGTAGAGAATGAAAGTGTCTAAATATCCGTATCGGCAACTCGGCTCATTTTCAAGAGCGAGACGATTTTAATTTCCGGACGGCGCCCTGCCTTTCTCAGCCCCGGACGGTTTCACTGATTTTTTTTGTCTCCGGTTCCGGCCCCCGCCGTTCGTCTTCTTTTTATCGGGATCGTACCCCTTTATTTCGAGCGTCAATATATCGGGCCTCGAAAAATGCCCGACCCCGTCTATGACCGCCTTCGAGCGTATTATCATATCCATGTCTATATCCGCATAGACTATGTCTTCCTTCCCGTAGACGGGCCCTGCAAGGTACTCCCCCCGCGGGCTTATGATCCCGGTCCCGCCCGGGTAGTCCCACATCGTATGTTTTTTAAGCGGAAAACTGTCGGGGACCATGTCCTCCGTAATGTGCCCTGAAGACGCTACGACGAACACCTGCCCCTCGAACGCGTACTCGCGGCTCGCAAAATCCATCGTCGGTTTCACGAACCCGTGCCCGGCCCAGAGCCCGGCGTGTATCTGCTCCCCCTTCATGAACATCGCGGCTTTCGCGAGTGTCATGTGGTGCTCGTAGCAGAAAAAACCGCCCACTTTTCCGACGTCCGTATCGAACACGTTCAGGTCCTCCGCTCCCCCGTTCCCCCATATGCATTTCTCGCTGTCTATGGACATGAGCTTCCTGTGCTTTCCCAGGATCCCGCCCTGATTGTCGATATAGAGGATCGTGTTGTAAAGAGTGCCGCCTTCCCGCTCGTTTACGCCTATGACGACGTATGCGCCCGCTTTTTTCGCGGCCTCGCAGAGCTTCTGCGTATCGCTCCCCGGTATATCGACCGAGTTCTTATGGAGCTCTATATATGCGTCGAGCACGAGCTTTCTTCCTTCTCCGGTGCCGATGTCCTTGGGCCAGTACGGGTAGCAGGGGACGATCGCCTCGGGGAATACTATAAGGCTCGCTCCCTGCCCGGCCGCTTCTTCAATCAGGCTCGCGATCTTCCCGATAGTTTCGGCCTTGTTGAGAAATACGGGGGCCGCCTGGACAGCCGCAGCCGTAAATTTCCTGCTCTCGTTATCCATTTGTGATTCTCCCCGTTTTGTTCAGTATTTTCACGAATCCCATTATCCCACGAACCGAAAGCACCTGTCAACGGAAGAAAAAAGACGAGCCGTGAATTATTCGAAACCCGGCCTTATCTCCTCCGCAAAAATCATGAGGGTGTTCAGAATGCCCTTATAATCCCCCGACAGTATATATAGTAAGAGGTGCTCAACACCCGCGTCCCCGTATTCCCTTATCCCCTTCGTTATCTTTTCTCTCCCGCCCCTGAGCGTATCGTCCGCGCTGAATTCCCTGCCCTCGTTTATTTCGATGTTCCTTCTGAGTGATAGTGTGAAGCCGTCTCTTTTTTCGGCCGGCAGGAGGCTTTTCAGATATTCCGCCTTCTCGCGGAACGCCCCGGGCGTAAGCCCCACCGGGTGCCACCCATCGCCGTATTTAACCGCGCGTTTCATAGCCCCTGCGCTCTCTCCTCCGACCCATATAGGGGGGTGAGGCTTTCTCGTCGGTTTCGGGAGGAATTTGATATTCGAGAATTCGAGGTATTTCCCGTTATATCCGGGGTTCTCGCTCGTCCAGAGCTCTTTCATTATCTCTATGTACTCGTCCGTGACGGGTCCGCGCTCCTTAAAATTGACGCCCAGCGCCTCGAACTCACCCTCGATCCACCCCGTGCCTACACCCAGAATGACCCTCCCCTGGGAAAGCGTATCGAGCGTGGAGACCATCTTTCCAAGGACTAAGGGGTTTCGGTACGGGAGCACCATGACGCTCGTCCCGAGCTCTAACTTATCCGTGACGGCCGCTATGTATGCGAGGGTGACGAGCGGGTCGTGAAAGGTATCGCCGAACACCTTATGCGAGGCGGGGATTACTACGTGGTCGCTAACCCAGAGGGAGTCGTAACGGAGCTCTTCGGCGAGCCCCGAGATCTCGAGTATCTGTTCCCTGTTTGCGTATAACCCGAAATTGGGGACCGCTATTCCGAATTTCATTCGATATAAATACTAACATCACTGTGCGGGAGTCAAATTAAAATGCTCAGCTGTTCTTCGCAAGGGGGCCCTCAGCTGTTCTTAGCAAGTAGGAGGCTTTCCTCTTCGAGATAGTTTTTAAAATTAAGCACCTTTTTCACGTATCTCGACTGTTTTCTGTCCGTATCAGAGCTCTGCGCCTTTTCGAAGTTCGTGGGGCCGTAGTTATATGCATCGAGGGCGTTCTCCGTGGAATCATACCTTTCGGTCAGCGAGGAAAGATAATGAATGCCGAGCTTTACGTTTATGAACGGATCGTATAGCGATTTTTTGCCGTTATAATTGATGCCCATTTCCTTTGCGATGTACTCACCGGTTCCGGGCATGACCTGCATCAGGCCGATTGCCCCCCTGTGAGATTTCGCCTTCGGTGAGAATTCGCTCTCTATCTGAATTACGGCGAGTATAAGGAATGGGTCCAGATTCTCGTAATTTTCGCATTCCTCGACGATTAGTTTCGCGAGCTTCCGGGCGTTTGACTGGTTCATCGAGTCCGACAGCCTCAGGATGAAGAAGTATATCTCCGCTTCCTCGGCGGTCATCTCTTCTATCATCAGCTCGGCCGCTTCTGTCCATTTCAGTTCCCCTACTGCGGAGCCCGCCATTAAATGCTCACTGCCTCCCGGACTCACCAGCAGACCCGCGAAAGCCGGTTTTTCATCCATGGCCAGGTTGTTTGATTTATTCAGGAATAAGACTGAAACACAGAAAAAAAGAAGAAACAAGGCGACCTTGAAGAGTCCAAAAAGGGAAATCATGAAGAAATCATATACGTTTCGTATCATAGTTATCTCCTGGCAGTGGGGGATTAGACATTAAAGACGCTATGCGGCTGAATGTCTGTTATTTGGATTGTGTGGATTTAAAGGTGTTTTCAGACCCCGTTTTAAATGAGTTTTCTCGCTTGAAGGGTTTAAACGAATTGAAGTCCGCTATGTATATCTCACTCACGGTCATAACTACGTCAATCGGCTCGTCGTACAAATCTTTCACTTCAAACGGTGTATTTTCTTTAAAACGATTCTTTCTAAGTATTCCCATTAAGATTGTCGTTTTCCATAACTTTTTTTGTTTTCCGGTCAATAACTATAAGTGCCGGGCTCCCGTTGTCAAGAAATAATTACGCAATTGCGTAGTGTCGCAACCCCGGATTCCGGCGTATTTTGAAGCAATATTACCGTCTTATATTGCAATTGCGTACAAACATGCTAATTTTATACTCTGAAGCTGCAGGGTTCCCGGGGGCGGCCCCGGGCGTCTGAACCGGGGAATCAGTCTCGGGAGTCGGGGGCTTTTGTTTCTTGACCGTAAAAACATTTCGTGTTAGTTTTTAGGGCGCGTTATGAAAAGAACTTATCAACCTCACGAAAAAAAGAAATTAAGGGTGCATGGGTTTCGCGAAAGGATGAGCACCACGGGCGGAAGGCGCACTCTCAAGAGACGGATAGCGAAGGGCAGGCACAGTCTCACGGTGAAGCGCTGGAAGAAATGAGCTTTGTAGTGAGTTTATCTTTCCCAAAAGAATTAAAAATCCGTACGAACTCTGAATACGAAGAGATTTTTGGGAAGAGCAAAAGGCTCAGTACAGACCATTTTAATATACTATTCGCTCCCAATTCGCTCGGATATCCCCGAATGGGCCTCGTTGTCGCTAAAAAGGCGGTGCCCGGGGCTGTCGAGAGAAACCGTATAAAGAGGGTACTGAGGGAGGTTTTCAGGCTGAATAAACCCCTCTTCGGATCGATGGACGTGGTTTTTGTCGCCAAGAAAGGCAGCGAAAGGCTCGATTATTCCCTCGCGAAAAAAGAGATCGAAGAAATAGTCAGGTCTAAATTATCATGATTTCGAATTTATTTGTGTATCTGGCTACCTCGCTGATCAAGGCCTACAAATATGCGGTTTCACCTATATTACCCTCTTCTTGCAGATTCTATCCCAGCTGTTCCGAGTATGCGATAGACGCCCTCAAGAAGTACGGACTACTCAGGGGTTCGTGGCTTACTCTCAAAAGGATCGCGAGATGTCACCCGTTGAGCGCCGGCGGACATGATCCGGTCCGGTAAAGGACGAGTGGATGACAGACAACAAAATCAACACAATCATATTCTTCGTACTATCGATATTAATCTTTCTGGGATATACGTATTTCTTTTCCACACCCGACAAGAATCAGGCGAAGAAGCCGCCGGGGGCGGAGGTATTCGAGCAGACTTCACCCGCTCCGGGCACAGGTCAACCCGGAGAGTCTCAAGACTTTCAGGAGCAATCCGACTCAGACGACATGCATTTTTCCCCGGAGGGCAGGCTTATATCGATCGACACTCCACTGTATCACGGCGAAATAGATACTGCGGGAGGGAGGATATATAAGTGGGAGCTCAAGAAATTCAAAGAGAGCACCAACGGCGGCGGCGCGATAAATCTTTTTAAGGACACCCCGCCCGGGTTCAGCACACTTTTAAAAACGAAGGGATACGACGTGCCCGAGCTCATTCCATTCGAGTACGCGGGGCAAAACAATATAACGGTCACGGACGGGACCGTGGAATTGGCTCTTTCCTGGCGGTCCCCCGAAGGCATGGCCGTTAAAAAGATATACTCCGTCGATTCAGCGAGCTACGTATTAAAGCAAAGGTTCGAAGTGACCAATCCGGGGACGGCTCCCCTTCAGCAGAAGCTCGATATCAAGTGGTTCGGCAAGGTAGAAGAGCACGGCAGGGGCGGGAATACGATGAGCTTCATCGCGCTCGTCTCGGGCGACGTCGAGATGGTGCAGAAGAGACCGAAAGAATCCCGCAGCTATATGGGTGTCATAGATTGGTTCGGTTACTCCCAGAAGTACTTCATATCGAGCTTCCTGCCGGAAACGGGGGCGGATACGACGGTCACGCTGAGCCCGGTAGGGGATAAAGGTCTCGTGAAGGCGCTCTACAGCTATCCGGGAGATACGGTCCCGGCGGGAAAAACTTCAGTAAAGAACTGGGAGGTTTACCTCGGGCCGCTGGAGTATGATACGGTAAAAGCCGTCGGCTATAATCTCCAGGAATCGATTAACTACGGCTGGGTCGAGTTCCTTGCAAAGCCGCTACTCGATTTCCTCAAATGGCTCAACAGTTATTTTCACAATTACGGAATTTCGATCATAGTGATCACGGTGATCATGAGGCTGATTTTCCTTCCCCTAACCATCAAGAGTATGGTTTCCATGAAGCAGATGCAGGTCAAGATGGAAAAAATCAAGCCGAAGATGGATGCGCTCAAAGAGAAATTCAAGGACGATAAAGCCAAGCAGAATTCGGAGCTCATGAAGCTTTATTCGAGTAACGGCATCAACCCCCTCAGCAGTCTCGGAGGCTGTCTCCCGCTGCTCATACAGCTGCCGGTTTTCGTTGCGCTTTATGACGTGTTCCTCCATTCGATAGATCTCAGGCACAGCTCCTTTCTCTGGATCAATGATCTTTCGGAGCCTGAGCACCTGTTCGACATACCCGGCATAGGGATTCCCTTCAGGATTCTTCCCCTCGTCATGGGCGTCTCGTGGTTCATATCCCAGAAGATGACTCCGATGACCCCGACCGCCGGAAATGAAAGTATGCAGATGCAGATGAAAATGATGCAATTTATGCCTATAATTTTCACTGTAATGTTTTGGGGATTGCCTTCGGGCTTGATATTATATTGGACGGTTAGCAATATACTTTCGATAGGACAGCAGATTTACGTTAACCGTCTCGTAAACACTCCTAAAGGAGGCTGAAGATGGCGATTGTAATAGAACGTGCGGCAAAGACGGTATCGGAGGCGGCCATAAGCGCTTGCGAGGAGCTCGGCATACCCAGGAGCGAAGTCGATATAGAGGTGCTCCAGGAGGCTTCCAAAGGGGTTCTGGGGATCGGGAGCAGGAACGCCAGGATCAGGGTCACGGTTAAGAACGAGAACCTGAGCGAAAAGGGGCTAAGGTCGAAAAAAGCCCTCGAATCGATTCTCAACTATCTCATCCCCACTTTTTCAGTCGTGCTCAAGGAAGGCCCCGAAAAGATCAGGCTCGATATCAAGGATACCAACGACAAGGGACTCCTCATAGGGAAAAGGGGAGAGATGATTAAATCCCTCGAGTACGTCGTAGGCAAGATCGCCGGGAAGGATTGCGATGACGGCAAGGATAAGAGGGTCGCAATTGACGTGGACGGGTATAAGAGGCGGAAAGAGGACAACATTTCAAAGCTCGTCAAGGAAACGGCGAGAAGAGTCAGGAAAATGAAGAAGCCCGTTTCGCTAGAGCCGATGTCGGCTTCCGAGAGGAGAATCGCTTACCTGACCCTCAAACGTGAAGGCGGGGTGAGCTATGAGACTAAAATCGAGCAGGAAGAGAAGAGGATAATAATAACCCCGTTGACCAAGGGTCAAACGGAACGATCCTCAACGTAAACGGGACCGCAATTAATTATCGAGAGTCCGGTTTTCAATCCAAACTGTATAGACAGGAGAATAAAATGACGAAAGAGAAACCTTCCAAGACAGAAGATGAGTATTTCGCCAAAGAGGAAGCTGAGAAATCGAAGAGACTCAAAGAAAAGATCAAGCATGAGACCGAGGAGGAGGAGAGAGAGAGGATCAAGACGACATGCTATATGAAATGCCCCAAATGCGGCGGTAATCTCCATGAAGTGTCGTTCAGGGGGATAAGTATCGACAGGTGCAGCACCTGCGGCGGGGTATGGCTCGATAACGGGGAGCTCGAAAAGCTCGCCGGGGCGGGAGACGGAAGCTTTATATCAGAAGTACTCAGCTTTTTCAGTGGGAAGAAATAGGAGCGGCTCGATTACTTCCTGAGTGTCTTGAAAAATTCTTTAAGCAGACTTGAGCATTCTTCCATACATACACCTTCCGTAACTTCAACTGCGTGATTTAGCCTGCGGTCGTTCCCTATGTCGTAGACCGAAAAAACCGCCCCTGCTTTCGTGTCCCGCGCGCCGAACACGAGCCTGCCGATCCTCGCGAGTATGATAGCGCCCATGCACATGAGGCAGGGCTCGATAGTTACGTATATGGTCGCCCCTTCCAACCTCCAGCTTCCGAATACTTCGCCCGCTCTCCTGATCGCTATCACTTCGGCATGGGCCGTCGGGTCGTTTTCGGATTCGCGGAGGTTGTAGCCGCTCGATATGATTTTGTCTCTGCCGTCGGTGATGATTGCGCCGATAGGCACTTCACCCATACGCCCGGCTATTCGAGCTTGTTCAATAGCCAGGCGCATGAATTTTTCATCGTCGTTCTTTGTCATTGAAGGGCGAAGCGGAGTTTCTGAATCCGTGACGCGCTTACTTCCTTGCGCTGAATTTAAGCCCCGTCTTGCTTCTGTCCCAGGTCTTTTCAGTTATTTCCTTGATCTCGGCGACTTTAATCTTCTGAGTGGCGGTCACCGGGAACCCGTCCTCGTACACCTCGATAAACCTCGGGACCATTGCGACCATGACCCTTTCGGCCATCCACTTCGAGAACTCTATCGGGTCGAACTTCGCACCCTGCCTGATCGTGACATTGAGCTTGATCTCGTCGTCTGATACGTTAGGCAGTCTTATGCCCACGGCAACCGCTTCCTGTATGGCGGGGTACTGCATCGCGAAGTCCTGAACGGCTATCGGGTCTACGTTCTCCCCCGATACCCTTATTCTGCTGAACCTCCCTACGAAGTAGTACCTCCCGTCTATTCCCCTCGCAAAAAGGTCGTCCGAGTTGAAGAACCCGTCGTCATCAAACGCTTCCCTCGTTCTCCTTTCGTCCTTGAAGTATTCGTTAAGCGTCGTGTGCGGCACAAGCGGCTTTACGTACAGTAATCCTTTCGCTTCATCAGGCGGCGTCGGGTCTTCGTACGGGTCCCAGAACGGTCTCATCACCCTGCTCTGGTCCTGTGGGTCTCTGAGCTCTACGTAATATCCCTCCATGGAAAATCCGGATGAGCCGGGGCGGTGGTCCTCAGGGTCCTTCCAGAGCACCATTCCCATTTCCGTAGAGCCGTACCCGTCGATTACCCTTACCCCGAACCTCTCCTGAAATTCCTGAAGGTTCCGGGGGGCCGGTGAGCCCAGCATGATCCTTACTTTATGCTTCCTGTCCCACTCGCTCGGTTCCGCCGCCCATAGATACTCCGCGACGGCCCCCAGCATGTTAACGCAGTTAGCGCCGCACCCCGCAGCCCATTTCCAGAAGCTCGACGCCGAGAAGCGGGGGAAGAACACGGCGGTAGCACCCGCGCCCATGGCGCTGAATAAACACATGACCTGCGCGTTCGCGTGGCCGAGCGAAAGTACGCTCATTAGGACGTCGTCGCTCCTCACGCCCTGCTGCTGGAGATATGCGCGGACTGTCAGTACAACCCCCCCGTGGTCCCTCGCGACGCCTTTCGGCATCCCCGTCGTGCCCGAGGTGAACATGCACCTTTCCATATCGTGGGTCGTTACCTTCACGCCGGGATTCTTAACGGGGAATTTATCGAAGGTCGAGAACGGGAGCGTCTTTATGCCCCCTATTTCGGCCGGGACCTTAGCCGGATCGCCCGTCATGAATATGACCCGGAGGTTCTTTATATCCTTGGCGATTTCTTCGATAAAAGGGAGGCTTCCAGGGTCGAGAACGAGCACTACCATCTCGGAATAATTGATTACGTAGGCGAGCCTCTCCCCCTTTTCGTCCTTATTTATCGGGACCTGCACGGCTCCAGTCTTGTGAACGGCGACTATCGATGCGACGTATTCGGAGCAGTTGATCATGTACATTCCGACCTTATCGCCTTTCTTAACTCCGAATTCGTCTTTGAGGCCGTTTGCAACCCGGTTGGCCCATTCATTCGTTTCCTTGTATGTGTAACTCTCTGCTATCTGGCCTTCTCCATTCCCCACACGGAACATAGTCTTATCCGGGAATTTTTCGGCTCCCATCTCCAGGCATTTGGTAATGGGCTTCCATTCCGACGTATCGTCGAATGTGCCGAACGGGAGCGTCCCGCTGCCCAGATATTTTGCGTCACGGGGTTTAAATAATAAAAGCATAACAACCCTCCTTGTGGTGGCTTAATTGATTTCCAAGTGTTTCGGAAAATTAACCTTATTACAATAAGAAAATAGGATAAATTTGTCAACCTGATATTTCCCGGGGAATTCTGCGTGTAATTGATTAGTAGAAACGGTATCTTTATCTGTCTTGAAAGAGATATGACACTTGGTATATGGATACGCGCTTTGATATGCGGATAAGCTGTTCGGTCTCTTTCGATGCAGGTTATCATGTTAGTTTATTTATCGGCTCCAGAGCTTCTCGAGGGCATGTTTTGAGCATAACGACAGACATATTTTTGTTTATCGCCGGAATAATAGCGCTATTCCTCGGCGGGGAGAGCCTGATAAAAGGAGCGTCACGTCTTGCTCGCGGCCTCGGGATACATCCCATAGTCATAGGGCTTACGGTTGTGGGGTTCGGGACTTCCGCGCCCGAACTCGTCGTGTGTATCATCGCGGCTCTTAAAGGATCGAGCGACATAGTCCTGGGAAATATAGTAGGCAGCAACATTGCGAATACAGGGCTGATTCTGGGATTAACGGCCCTCATAAGTCCGATATCTATCAAGATGAAGCTGATAAAAGTTGAAGTATTGCTGATGATCGTTCTCTCGATAGCTCTATACGCGATCTCCTGGAATCTCGGACTTGGCCGGATAGAAGGTGTTTTTCTCTTCGGATCGCTGGTGATTTTCACTGTTTACAGTTATTACGGCGCGTTACGGGAATCTTACAGGGTAAAACAAGAATATAAGGAGTTTATCGGGGATAACAGCTCCATCCCGAAGCAAGCGGCTTTCATCGTCATAGGGCTGGCCTTACTCGTGGTCGGCGCACGCTTTATAGTTGACTCCGCCATATCGATTGCGACGGAGTTGGGGATCAGTGAAGTCGTGATCGGTATTGCGGCAGTCGCAATAGGAACATCCCTTCCCGAGCTCGCGACCTCTACGGTCGCAGCCTTCAGGAAGGAGAACGACATTGTTGTGGGGAATATCATAGGGAGCAATATATTCAATATAGGGATACTCGGACTGGTTTCGGTAATCCGGCCGGTCAGCGTCAACCCCGAATTTTTAAAATTCGAGTATCCGGTGATGGTGCTGTTTGCGGTGCTCGTCCTCCCCATAATGAAGTCCGGCCATAGAGTGAGCAGACCTGAAGGGCTCTTCCTTCTGCTGCTATATGCGGCGTTTCTCTTTATGTTGTTCGTCCTGTAAGGTTCAGCGCACCCGGAACTTGAGACCCGTCTTATTCCTGTCCCAGGTCTTCTCCGTGATCTCTTTAATTTCCGCTACCCTGATCTTCTGCGTGGCGGTTACGGGGAACCCTCCCTCGTAAACCTCTATGAATCTCGGGACCATAAACACGGGCGCCTTTTCGGCCATCCACTTCGAGAACTCCACGGGGTCGAAGGATTCGCCTTTTTTTAAAGTTATGTTCAACTTTATCTCATCGTCAGAAATATCGGGGAGCCTGACCCCTACGGCGACCGCCTCCTGGATCGACGGATACTGGGCCGCTATGTCCTGAACGGCAATGGGGTCCACGTTCTCACCTGACACCCTGATCCTGCTGAACCTCCCCTGAAAATAGTATCTTCCGTCGATACCCATTGCGAAGAGGTCGTCCGAATTAAAAAAGCCGTCGTCGTCGAACGCTTCCCTCGTCCGTCTCTCGTCCTTGAAGTACTCGTTAAGCGTGGTGTGCGGTATGAGCGGCTTTATAAAAAGAAGGCCTTTCGCTTCGTCGGGGGGTCTCGGGTCCCTGGAGGGGTCCCAGAACGGGCGCATGACCTTCGACGTGTCCTGCGGGTCCCTCACCTCTACGTAATAACCCTCCATCGGCCGGCCGGCTGAACCGGGGCGCAGGTCTTCGGGATCGTTCCAGAGCACCATCCCCATCTCGGTCGAGCCGTACCCGTCGATCGCGCGCGTGTTGAAGCGCTCCTGGAATTCCTTAAGGTTCCGGGGCGCGGGTCCCGAGAGCACGATCCTAACCCCGTGCTTTCTGTCCCATTCGCCAGGCTCGGCTGCCCACAGGTACTCTGCGACCGCGCCCAGCATATTGACGCAGGTCGCCCCGCAATCGGCGGCCCACTTCCAGAAGCTCGACGCTGAAAACCGCGGGTAAAATACTGCGGT
>DATIET010000097.1:0-2967 GCA_035455615.1 Thermodesulfobacteriota bacterium | reverse complement strand
GATGACGAGCCCCGTACCGAGCTTTATCGCGAGAGGGGACGCGAATATGAACCCGCGTGACTCGATCCCGACCAGGTAATCGATTCCTCTCCCGTCCAGCATATCCGCCATCCGGTCGATCGCGGCCTCGTATGCCTTCGCGTTCTGAAGGAGCGGCGTGATGTCGTGAAATATAATTCCCTTTTTCGGGAAGTCGGGAATGTCCCTGATGTACTGCTTGAGATCGATCATCTGCAATTCTCCTCTTGTCGTTTTAAGGCAGGTAATTGAGCGGATTTACCGGTTTGCCGTCGTTCCTCACTTCGAAGTGCAGGTGACTGCCCGTCGCGTTCCCCGTGGCTCCTACCTCGGCGATTGTCTCTCCCGACCTTACGCATATACCCGGTTTCACGTCGTTCCTGCTGTTGTGGGCGTAGAGGGTGCTTATCCCCCCGCCGTGCTCTATTACGACTATCCTCCCGTACCCCGAAAACCCCCTCAGGCCGTCCGAGCTTATGAGGACGTACCCGTCAGCAGCAGCCCTTATAGGCGTGCCCTTCGGGGCCGGAATGTCTATGCCCCAGTGATACCTCCTCCCGCGCCTGCCGAAGCCCGAGGATATCTTTCCCGGAAGCGGCCATACGAGGCCGGTGGAAATCACCGCCCCCGGAATTCTGAGCATCGTCCCCGTCGGGATGTCCGTGTAATCCTCTATATTATTGACTTCGATCAGCTCCTCGACCGTAGTACCGTACATTACCGATACCCGGTATAACGTCTCTCCCTCTTCGAGCATATGGTGCCTGTAGCCCTCCCTCACGGTCGGCTTCCCCGTAAGGCATTTCTGAATATCCTTTTCACTCACCTTGGGAATGGACGGCGGCGGGGGACTCTTACCGCAGGCCCCGAGCAGGGCCAGAAACAATAAGCCCGATAGCCATTTCCACCGCCTCCCTGGGATTGTCTGCCTTTCTAATGTCGGATGATACATCCCAAGTTTTTATCCCTATGACCGGAATTTCCAATCTGAGAGCGAAGGCAATTTCAGATAATGTACCGAAGCTCCCGCCTATTGCAATCAGTGCGTCGCTCGAGCGTACTACTATTATATTCCTGCCGTGTCCCATGCCCGTGACAATGGGTATATCGACATACGTGTTAGCCTCGTTTTTGAGCTCCCCGGGGATGATTCCCACTGTCAGGCCGCCCTCGGACTTGGCGCCTTGGCAGGCGGCTTCCATGACGCCTCCCATGCCTCCGCATATGAGCGTGCATTTCCTCCGCGCTATCTCCCTTCCGGTCTCAAACGCCGTGATGTACTCCTCTTCGCCCGTCTCCCCGGCCCCTATCACGCCGATTATGATCTCCATTCCGGACTAGATTATATGCTTTTTCCGGTCCTGACTCAAACGGGATAGCGGCTCCGGTCTGTTTCACGTCACGCGGGCGGTCAGCGGTTCGGGCTAATAAAACTTGATTTTGACCTCGTCATCTTATAACTTTTAAATGACCGGTTAGAATATCCGGCCGACTGCGACAGGGGGGAATAAATGAATATTTTGAGAAATCCTTATGCATTGATAGCAATCTTATGTTTTTTAGCGGTATCCTATGCGGCCGCACAGCAGAAGCCGGACCTCGCTCCTCTCGGTTTTGCGTTCGGCATTTCGGACGATGACGCCGAGGATATAATCGAGTCGAGCGGAAGGAGGATTATGGACAATAAGGTCGACTCCAAGAAAATCCGGACCATCGTGATGCAGGGTATGATAGTCACACTGCCCCTCGACCTGGAGGGCAGGGACGTCAGCACCGGGCTCGAATTCTACGACGATAAGCTCCTTTCGTCTTCGCTTATGCTGACCGCGAAAGACCAGTTCGAAGAGTCCCAGCTCCGGAACGAGTTCATGAAATATCTTACCGACAAGTACGGAGAGCCTTCGAGCTCCGACAGCATGCTCTATTTCAAGACCTGGACGTGGAACATGCCCGACGTGAAGCTCGTTTTCCACACGAATCAGAAGAAGAACACTATCAAGGTCGATTATACCTACGAGCCTTACAATCAGGCCAAACGAGAGGAAGAGCTCGACAAGCTCCGGGGAACGGAGGCGAAAGACCCTGCCAAGCAGATGTTTATTGACGGGGACTACAGCAAGCCCAAATATTACGATGAGACGGGGCACTAAGTATTACAGTTGAATGCGGTAGTGCTCTCCCGGTCAGTCAGTTCAATATCCCGTGCATTCCCTGACTTCTTTTAAGTTCTTGTGGTCGTCTCTCAATATTCCATAGACGTGCGCCCATTCGTGCTTCAGCACTGGCAGAATCCCCCTTCTGTTAAACGCTTTATAGCTGACTATTATCAACCCGTAGTCGGAGTCGTACTCCCCGTTGCATCTGCCGTGATGGTATTCGCATCTAAATGTGCCGTTTACGACGGCGATCGTGTAGCGCCTCGCCTCCTCCCCCCGGTCGGTGATATTAAAACATTCGCTGAATTCGGTGAATTGATGGTCCACGTTCTCGAGTATTTCGTCCTCATGACCGGGTACTTTTATTTCCAACCCGACCCTGAACCCGTATTCGGGGGTATTCTCGGTCGGCAGTTTCGATAGCTCGTCCTTGCTCAGATCCTCCGGGTTCATTATCTCACCGAAACGGCCCACGTTGGCGCAGGACGCGGCCGTGAAAAGAAGGAGAATAAATGCGGGTATCGCGTATCTCATGACCGGAAAAAATATAACCTATTCACAATGCGGATGGCCGGAAGCGCATTAGCTTGACTCACGTATGAAATGCTTATGATTTATTCACCTTTTTGTGTAAGATAAAATAAATATTCCGTATCCGGCTGCAATGTCTAACTCGTCTCATAAAAGCGGATCGTTCAAAAAATTACTGGGATGGTTCGGCTCCACCGGGGCCGGGGCGTGGTTTATGATAAATATAGCGTCCCACATCGATAAATGGCTGATTAAATCATCG
>DATIET010000096.1:0-4993 GCA_035455615.1 Thermodesulfobacteriota bacterium | reverse complement strand
ATTGCGTCGCTGCCCGTAAACGAGACCTTCTTCACCCTCTCTTCCTCTATCACGTTCTCTATCTCCGACCCCGGCACGGGCAGTATATTGAGAAGACCATCGGGAAGTCCGGCCTCGCAGACGACCTCCCCCAGCATCAGCGCTGAGAGCGGCGTCTGGGATGCGGGCTTAAGTATCATCGCGTTCCCCGATGCTATAGACGGCGCGACTTTATGGGCGACGAGGTTGAGAGGGAAGTTGAAGGGGGATATGCCGACGACTACGCCCAAGGGGAAACGTCTCGCAATCCCGAACATCCCTTCGCTGCCGGGCGCGATGTCTATCGGTATAAGCTCACCTTCCGAGAACCTGTTCGTCTCCTCGGCAGCGACCGAGAACGTGGTCACGGCGCGGCCAACCTCGACCCTGGCTGTCTTGAGCGGCTTTCCCCCTTCGAGCACGAGGGTCCTGGCGAATTCCTCTTTCCTTGCGGTGATGCCCTCCGCAATTTTCCTCAATATGCGGCTCCGCTCAAAGCTCGGGCTCTCTCTCCATTTCCCGTACGCGCTCTCGGCCGAGCCTATAGAGCCTATAGCTGTATCGCGGTCGGGGATATTGATTATCCCCGCCGTCTCTTCGTTATAAGGGCTTTTTATCTCCCTCTTCCTTTTGCTCTTCGTCCACTTGCCGTTTACGAGGAATCCGTATTCCTTGGACATCACACCTCTCCTGTCCTTTGTTGTGTGTTATCGATTATTATAAGGCTTAATGAGTCCTTACTCTATCTCGGGTGAGAATATTTATTGGCGGTTGGTATGAGGAGGGGATGCCGTATATGAAATCTAGATTTCGAGTATATCGAGCCTCGGCTCTTCCTTTATGATCCCTTTATCGTATGCCCTGTTAAAAAGGTACTGGAGCGCGGCCTTTCCTTTCCCCCCGAGGTCGAGCGTGTATTTGTTAACGTACATCAGGACGAATTTCTCCCCTACGTCCTCACCGATGCCCCTGCCGTATTTCATTGCGTATTCGAGCGCTTCTTTCTTGTGGGCAAGCCCGTACTCGATGCTCTCTTTATGCACCCTAAGTACCTCTTTCTGAAGCTCCTCTCCCATGTCCCGCCTTACGACGTTCAGCCCGAGAGGCAGTGGGAGCGTGGTGTCGACTTGCCACAGCTCACCCAGATCGAGCACCAGCTCCAGGTCATAGTCCCCGTAAGTAAGCTGTCCCTCGTGGATGATGAGGCCGGTTTCTATATCCCCCCTGGCGACTGCGGGCATGATCTCGTCGAACGGCATTTCGACCGGTATAAAGCCGTCCGCGTAAATGCTCAGAAGCAGAAACGCAGTCGTGAGCTTCCCGGGGACACCTATCTCCTTCCCATGGAGGTCGTCGGTCGGCACGCTCGATACCACGATAGGACCGTATCCTTCTCCCATGCTCGCGCCGCAGGACATGATTCTGTATTCGTCCTCGACTTTCAGATATCCGTGCGCGGAGATGGCGGTAGTTTCAAGCTCTTGATTGAGCGCGCGCTTGTTAAGTGTTTGAATGTCCTCTATGACATGCTCGAAATCGATTTTGTCCGAAGTCACTTTGCCTGAGGCTATGCCGTAAAACATGAAAGCGTCGTCGGGGTCGGGGCTGTGTCCGAGTCTCATCTTTATCTTGGTCAATCTGCGTCCTCCCGTTTTTTCAAGCTATTGTGAATATAATTTTATGCGGGAATTCTTTTCTGCCTCGCCGAGCCGTGAGAGATATTCGCTGTATCTGCCGATCGCTTCGATCTCCTTTTCGCCGAGGTCATACTTTATCCTTTCTGTTAAATATTTATAGCATATGCCCTCATCGACTCCCGTCCTCGTCGCTTCACACTTTGCTATTTTACCCACTATTCCGAGCCCGTAGTCTTTGGATTTATGGAGCGCGTCAAGGTTCCGTCCGAGCTCCACGCCCTCGTTTACGGCGAAGACGGCGTATACGAACGGCAGCCCCGTCTCCCCGGTCCAGATCTCGCCGAGGTCATAAACGTGATAGCCCCCGGGAGGCGAATGGGTTATCTCGAGTCCGGTGTCGCCAATTATCATCCCCGCATCGACACCTTCAAGGAAACCGCCGTCCGCTGCCCTCGGCAGATAGACCGGCGAAAGGTTATGGAATGTTTCAAGTATTATCCTCAAGAGCGCAGTCGAGCTCTGTGACCTCCTGTCGACGGCGACCCTCTTAATGTCCGTGATCCCGCCCTTCGACAAGAGCACGACGCTGTCCACCTTACCGTAAGACGATATAGAGATGCCGGGGACTGCGGAGTACGAGTTTCTCCTGAGGAATTCCGCGACAGGTATGAGCCCGAGGTCTATCGCTTTTCCGGAGAGCATCAGCGAGAGATCAGAGGGGGGCGTGAGAGTAATATTGAAGTCGTGCTCAACGAGACCGTTCTCGAGCGCGAACGTCAGGGGTTTTGCATTCATAAACGATACCGAGCCCAGCTTTATCACTCTTTGCACCTTATTCTATGTAAAACTCATCAAATGCAAGGGGTTAGTTATGAGAGTTACGGTTAATTTACAAGGCTAATAATGTTACCTGAACCGGATAATATTAAAATGTGCTCAAATCTCCCTGCCATCTCCTGGGGAGGAATATGCTTTCATACATGCTTATCGCGTAGGAATCGGTCATACCCGCGATGAAATCGCAGACCCTGCGCTCGATGGTTTCCCCTTCCCGCACGCCTTTATTATAATGCTTCCGCAGCTCGCTCTCGTTTTCGCAGAAATACTGATATAGCTCTCTGATTACCTTATTGGCCTTAAGAAAGTTGTTCTTAATCTTTTCGTTCATATATACGGTATTGAAGAGGTAGCCCCTCAGCTCCACCATCGCCTGCTCGACTTCTGCGCTCGACGCCACCTTCTCGCCTTCGAACTTGAGTGTTTCCGTGATTATATCGGTGACCATTCTGTTTATCCTTTCGGAATTCGTCCTGCCGAGGGCGTCGACGCATTCTTTCGGTACATCGTCTATGGTAATGATCCCCGCCCTTATTGCGTCGTCGAGGTCGTGGTTCGCGTAGGCGACGAGGTCCGATATCCTGACGACCTGGCCTTCGAGTGTCTCCGGGCGGTATTTCGGGTTATCGACCGCTCCCATTCCCTTCGAATGCTTGGCTATGCCGTCCCTCACCTCATACGTGAGGTTGAGTCCTTTCCCGCCCTTCTCCAGCACGTCCACGACCCGGAGGCTGTGTATCACGTGCTTGAACCCTCCGGGGTATATCTCGTTGAGCGCCGCCTCCCCCGCGTGTCCGAAGGGGGTATGTCCGAGGTCGTGCCCGAGCGCTATAGCCTCCGTCAAGTCTTCGTTTAATCTGAGCGCCTTCGATATCGTCCTCGCTATCTGGGACACCTCGATGACATGAGTGAGCCTCGTCCTGTAATGGTCGTCCGTCGGCGATAGAAAGACCTGCGTCTTGTGCTTCATCCTCCGAAACGATTTCGAATGGATAATCCTGTCCCTGTCCCTCTGGTAATCCGTCCTTATGGAGCAGGGCTCCTCAGGGACCATCCTGCCCCTGGTCTCGGCGCTTAGAGCCGCATAGGGGGAAAGGATTCGTCTCTCGATTTCTTCCGACTGTTCTCTTATGTTCATTCAGTCACCCCGCCTCTTGCCCGCGCATCGCCCCTCAGAGCCTCACCGATATGCCCTTCGAGCTCATGAACTCCTTCGCGTCTCTTATTGTATGCTCACCGTAGTGGAATATCGAAGCGACGAGCACAGCGTCCGCCTCCCCGTCACTCACCCCGTCCGAGAGGTGGTCGAGGCTGCCTGCGCCTCCGGAAGCGATGACCGGTATGGATACCTTCCGTGATACGGCCTTCGTGAGTGCTATGTCGTAGCCCGACTTGGTCCCGTCCTTGTCCATGCTCGTGAGCAATATTTCACCCGCGCCGTATTCCTCCATCTTCTTCGCCCATTCAAGCGCGTCTATACCAGTCGGGTATCTCCCGCCGTGCGTATAGACCTCCCATTTCCCTTCCGTGACGCGCCTCGCGTCTATCGCAACGACGATGCACTGGCTCCCGAACCTCTCGGACGCCCTTTTCACGAAATCCGGGTCTTTCACCGCGGCCGTGTTTATCGATACCTTGTCGGCCCCCGCAAGTAGGAGCTGCCTCACGTCTTCTATAGTCCTCACCCCCCCTCCGACGGTCAGAGGGACGAATACCTCGGCTGCGGTCCTTTCCACGACGTCGATCATCGTCTTCCTCTCCTCGTGGGAAGCCGTGATGTCGAGGAAGCAGATTTCGTCGGCCCCCTCGTCGCTGTATTTCTTCGCTATCTCGACCGGGTCGCCCGCGTCTCTCAGGTTAACGAAGTTGACCCCCTTCACGACCCTCCCGTCCTTGACGTCGAGGCATGGGATTATTCTCTTCGACAGCATTACGAGTACCTTTCTATAGCGTCTTTAAGATTTATTACGCCTGTATAGATCGACTTCCCCAGTATCACGCCGTATAGGCCTATTTGTTCGAGCGTTTTCAATTTATCGAGGTCGTCCGTGGTGGCGATACCACCCGAGGCGATAACCGGAAGCGGGGACGATGCGATGAAGTCCTTTGCAGCGTCGATATTGATCCCCTCCATGGTGCCGTCCCTGTCCACGTTCGTGTTGAGTATCACGGATACCCCCGCATGGTCGAACTTGCGGAGCACTTCTTCGGTATCCGCCTCTATTACCTCTGTCCACCCTTTGACCGCTATTTTCCCCTTTTTTGTGTCTATCCCCACGGCGATCCCTCCCGGGAATTCCCCGCACGCCTGTCTCAGGAATTCGTCGTCAGAAAAGGCGGCGGTCCCCAGTATCACCCTTTTTACACCGAGCCCGAAATATTCCCTGACCGTATCTATATTCCTGATGCCTCCACCGGCCTGCACCGGGCAGGAGACCCGTGCTGCAATATCTCTGATAATATCCATGTTCCCGGGCTCGCCCGTGAACGCGCCGTCCAGG
>DATIET010000095.1:0-8321 GCA_035455615.1 Thermodesulfobacteriota bacterium | reverse complement strand
ACGGCGGATTCTTCCGATCTTATACCGTAGGTAATTTTCCTGCATTCGGTATTCCGGGCGATTTCGACTATTCTCGGGTCGTCCGCGTTTACGACGAACGCCCTATCGCCGCGGAACCCTTCGACGAGCTCGCCCTTGGCCCTCGCCACGCCTTCTATGCCGCCCAACTTTTCCAGGTGCGCCCTCCCTATGTTCGTTATAGCTCCGGTATCGGGTAGAGCTATCTCGGCGAGCCTCTTAATTTCGCCGAAATCGTTCATACCGAGCTCCACCACGGCCGCCTTATAGCTTTCGTCGAGCCTGAAGAGCGTCAAGGGAAGCCCTACGAGGTTATTGAAGTTCCCCGTGTTCCTGAGGGTCTTGTACCTCCGGGAGACGATGCTCCAGGCCATCTCCTTCGTAGTGGTCTTGCCGTTTGAGCCCGTTATGGCCGCGAGCCGGAGTTCCGGGAAGCTCTTTCTCCACCCGGAAGCGAGGTCGCCGAGCGCTTTGAGCGTGGACGGGACCTGGATCAGTAATTTCCCGTTGTTATGCGCGCGCGCGCCGTCTTCGATGACCGCACCGACCGCGCCTTTTTTTATGGCCTCGTCTACATACTCGTGACCGTCGTAGTTATCGCCTTTAAGGGCGAAGAATATTTCTCCGGCGGATATATTCCTCGAATCGGTGCTGACGCCCGAGAAGCCGCCGCGGCTTCGGCCTGAAACGAGCTTCCCGCCCGTTGAATTGAGAACGAAATCCAATCCAAGCATTTTCGTATCGAAAAACTAATTCAGCTTCTCCTTTAGTATATCCTTCGCGGCCGTCCTGTCGTCAAAAGGGAACTTCGTTAAGCCTATGATCTGATAATCCTCGTGCCCCTTGCCGGCTATGAGGACCGTATCCTTCTCCCGGGCCATGCCGAGGGCCTTTCTGATGGCCTCTTTCCTGTCGGATACCCTGAAGTAGGGTTTATCCGGGGCGCCTGATTCGAGCACCCCGCGCTCGATTTCGTCTATTATTGCTTCCGGGGATTCGGTCCTCGGGTTGTCGGACGTGACTATCAATATATCCGAAAGCCCGATCCCGATTGCCCCCATTTTAGGCCTCTTCGTCCTGTCCCTGTCCCCGCCGCATCCGAACACCAGGATCACCCTGCCCCCGGTAAGCGGCCTTACAGCGAGAAGCACGTTCTTTAACGCGTCAGGCGTGTGCGCATAATCGACCAGTATTTGAAACCCGAGGGGATTCTCGACCCTTTCGAGCCTTCCCGGCACCGTCCGGAAACCCGCCACGGCATTTTCCACAGCCCCGGCGGAGGAGCCCAGTGAAAGCGCCACGGATACGGCAGCCAGTATATTCGACAGGTTGTGCTCCCCGAAGAGTGACGATTTTATCTCGATTCTCCCGTACGGGGTACGGATGCGTGCGGTTATGCCTTCTTCGGAGACCCTGAAGCTTTCGGCGAAGACGGAGGCGCTCTTGTCTATGAGTGAATACGCGATGACCGTCCCGGGCGCGTCTTTTGCAATCTCCATACCAAAGGGGTCGTCCAAGTTTATAACAGAGAACTTGTTCTCCTTTTCGCTCGCCCGGAGGAGCTCGGTGAAGAGCCTCTTCTTCGCGCCAAAATAATTTTCGATCGTCCCGTGATAATCGAGATGGTCCTGCGTCAGGTTCGTGAAGAGAGCGGCGTCGAAGTGGCACTCCTGCACCCTCTTCCTGTCGATGGCATGGGAAGAAACCTCCATCGCCGCGGAGTCGACTCCCGAATCCCTCATTTCTCTCAGCATCTTCATTAGATCAAGCGATTCCGGGGTTGTCATCGGGGCCTCGACCCTCTTGCCGCCGTACCTGTACTCGATCGTGCCTATGACGCCCGGATTCCTCTGCTCCTCTTTCCATATGGATTCGAGAAGATAAGTAACCGTAGTTTTACCGTTCGTTCCGGTAACGCCCGCAAGGCAGAGCTCTTTTGAGGGATGGCCGTAAAAATTTGCGGAAGCCTTTGCGAGCGATTCCCTCGAATCCCCTGCCTGGACCACGGAAATTCCGGGATAGTGCCTTTCAGGCGTATCCTCGACCAGGAGAGCCTTTGCGCCGTTTAAGAGCGCAGATTCTATGTACCTGTGTCCGTCCGTCTTTTCTCCCTTGAGAGCGGCGAACAGGTACCCCTCTTTTACTTTATTCGAATCGATCGATATACCTGAAATCTCTAACCCGTCGTCTCCATCGAACTTTTTTATTTTTATTCCTCGAATTATTTCCCTGAGAATCATATATTCTGTTTAAGCTCTATAGAACATACCATACCTTCCTTTATCATGTCCCCGGGAGACGGGCTCTGTCCCGTCACATAGCCGCTGCCCTTGACCTGAACCTTGATGCCCTCCTCCTCGGACCATTTGAGGATATCCCTCACGCTTTTTCCGCTGAGGTCGGGCATTATCTTTGCCCCGACGAGGTCTTTCCTGGGCGATATACCCATATGAAAAAGCACCTTCTCCGTAATCTGTTTGAAAATCGGCGCGGAAACCGAACCCCCGTAAGTCATTTTCTTCGGCGCTTCCACTACGACGACGAGCGTTATCCTGGGGTCGTCTGACGGCGCGAACCCTATGAAGGAAGCTATGTAACGGTCGTGATAATAACCGCCGTTGACAGGGTCCGGTATCTGCGCGGTCCCGGTCTTTCCCGCGACTTTATAACCCGGGATAGCCGCCTTCTTTCCGGTCCCCTCTTCCACGACCCTTTCCATTATCCGGGTCATCTCCTGAGCGGTGTCATAAGATATTACACGGCTTTCGACCTCGGGGACGTTATCCCTTATCACGTTCCCGTCGGGGCCGATTATCCGCTTGACCATGTGCGGCTTCATGAGGTATCCGCCGTTCGCTATCGCCGACAGCCCGGACGCAAGCTGGAGCGCCGTGACCGATACTCCCTGTCCGAACGATATAGTGGCGAGCTCGATTTTGCCCCACGATTTCGGGCTCGAAAGCATTCCGCTCGATTCGCCCGGGACGTCTATGCCGGTCTTGTCGCCGAAGCCGAATTTCTTGAGATAGCTGTAGTATTTTTCCCTGCCCAGGAGCTCCCCGATCTTGGATGCACAGATATTGCTCGAAACCCTTATCACGTCCGCAAACGTGAGTGTCCCGTATGGATGAACGTCCTTTATTATCTTCGCTCCCACCTGCCTCCTGCCGTTCTCGCAGTAAAATTCCGTCGAGGGGTTAGCGACCTTTTCCTGAAGCGCGCTCGCCGCGAGAAATGTCTTCATGGTCGAGCCTGGCTCGAACGTGTACCAGACGGGGAAGTTCCTCCTGTAGTCGAGCGGGTACTCGCCGTATTTGTTCGGGTCGAGGAAAGGATAGGTAGCCATGGCGAGAACTTCGCCTGTCTCGGGGTCGAGCAGAATGGCCATGCCCTTCTCGCCGTTCATTTTCTCTATGCCGTCCTTGAGCTCCCTCTCCACGATGTGCTGAATCTGCGAGTCTATGGTCAGTATGATGTCGTGACCCGCGGTCTTCTCCTCGCCAAAGTCTTCTACTATGTCGGGGTTATTTATAATCTTTCTTCCGTGCGCGTCTCTTTTTAAAGTTATCTTTCCGGGCTTTCCGATCAAGAGCCCGTCGTAACGGTATTCGATACCCTCGATGCCGGTCGAATCTATATTCGTGAACCCGATCAGCTGACCCATAAGGGGCCCGTTGGGGTATACGCGCTTGGGCTCTTCGATGAATCCGATCCCGTCAATTTTCATTTTTTCGAGCTCCGTCGTTACGGCGGGGTCGACGAGTCTGGAAAGCCATACGAACGACGACTTGGAGGTGAGCTTCTGAAGCACGCTCTTTTCCGGAAGCCCGAGCTTGGACGAAAGCATCTTCGAGAGCTCGGCGGGATTCTTTACCGCGTACGGGTTGGCAAAGACTGACTTTATCTCGACGTTTACGGCGAGCTCCTTCATATTCCTGTCGAGGATTTTCCCACGGCGGGGGAGCAGGGTCGAGCTTCCGTGGTGCTGTTTCCTGGCAATCGTGAAAGCGCGCTCGCGGTCTAATACCTGGAGGTCGAGTGCTTTAATACATACCGAGATGAAAAGAACGAGCATAAAAGTCCCGACGATCGTAATCTTCCATTTCGGTCTGTCGAGGTCCCTTCCCAGGGATATCCTTTTTGAGCTCTTCTTGGGCTTCATCGTTTACCGTCTGCTACCGTCGTCTCTTCTACATAAATTATGTCTTCCTGAGTCGGGTACTTGAACCCCATCTCGATTGCGGCATGTTCGAGCCTGTCAAGCGACTTCGCCCTCATAAACTCGGACTGGAGTATCCGTTTCTGCTTAAGGAGCTCGTTCGCCTCCCTGTTGTTCCTTGAAATCTCGTAACCGACTCTCAGTTCCTCGACCTTGAACCTGACATAGAAAAGGGCGAGCACGAGGGCGATCAGGACGAGTATCACAAACCCCGTGGAGAGACCGGTTCTTTCCGATCTTTCCGATTTTTCCTTCTCTCTCGACACGAGGGCTTTTACGTGAGCCTTTACGTGAGCCATTCCTACACCCTTTCCCCGACCCTCAATTTGGCGCTTCGCGCCCTGGGGTTGCTCGATATCTCTTCGTCGGCCGGAATTACAGGAGTGCGCGTGATTATGTTGAGGACCTTCTTCTTGCCGCAGCCGCATTCGGGCATCCCCGGCGGACAGATACAGGGGGACGCCATGCGGAGGAAGCTCGATTTAACGAGCCTGTCCTCGAGCGAGTGAAATGATATGATTACCAGCCTGCCCCCGACTCTCAGGCGGGAAACGGCTTTCCCTATGAACGCCTCTATATTCTCAAGCTCGTTATTAACGGCTATGCGGAGCGCCTGGAACGTCTTCGTCGCGGGGTGTATCCTCGCTGGGTGAAATTTCCTCGGTATGGCGAGGGACACGACCCTGGCAAGCTCGGCGGAAGTCTTGATTGGGCTCTCTTTCCTCGTCTCGACTATCCTCTTCGCGATCCTTCTCGACCACTTCTCCTCCCCGTACATCCTGAGGACCCTCGATATCTCGTCCATCGTCATTTCGTTTACGAGGTCGTAGGCAGTGAACCTGAGCCTCGGGTCCATCCTCATATCGAGCGGCTCTTCCCTCATGAAGCTGAAGCCCCTTTCGCTCGACTCGATCTGATAGGAGGACATCCCCAGGTCGGCAATGATCCCGTCGACCTCTCTTATGTCGAGACTGTCGAGGACCTTGTCGATATCGGAAAAATTGCTATTGCGGTAGATAACGTGGCCGTTATATGCGGAGAGCCTCTCGCGCGAAATCGAGATCGCCTCCTCGTCGACATCGAGTCCGATGACGAGACACCTGGAATGGGTATAATCGAGTATCGATTTGGTGTGGCCGCCCATACCCAGGGTGGCGTCCACGTATACCCCTTCCGGCCGGGTTATGAGGTAACCGACGACCTCTTCGCTCAGCACCGATTGATGAGCCGGCTTGGATAATTCCACGACCGCGTTTTCCATCTCCTTAAAGTCCTTGTCCCGCAAGAATCTCCCTGCTCTTTTTGAATTCTTCGTATGCGCGGCCCTGCTCTTCTTCCTCCCAAACTTCCTTAGCCCAGATCTCGATCCTCGTGAGCATACCGATCATGATAAGCTCCTTATCGATCCTGGCATGGCTCCTGAGCGGTTGGGGTATAAGGACCCTCCCCTGACCGTCGAGCGGGCAGTCTACGGCCCCTCCCATAAGGTATCTGAGGAATGAGATTACCTCCTGCTTGAACTGAGGGAGGGAGGACACTTTCCTTTCTATCTCGTTCCATTCCTTAAGGGGATACGCCACCAGGCATTTATCAAAATTCGTAATGACCAGGGTCTCGTCCGCGTACTTTTCCCTGCACACCTCCCGAAACTTCGCAGGGATACTCACGCGCCCTTTATCAGTCATTGTATGTTCGTATCGTCCTCGGAACATATCATACCATCTTGTGCCACTTTATGCCACTGTCAACCACTATATAACTTTGTCTTAAGTTTGTCAAGTAAGTTTGTGTTATTTTTCAATTTTTTAGTCTGATCGGGGGTTTGAAATAAAAACATACGTAATTAACTTACGCTTTGGCTCGAAAATAGTGCATTTTCCGGTGTATCGGAATATGCTTGCTTTAATAACGTATCGTAACTCATTACAATCACGACATATAATATTTGCCAGTCCCGGGGGAATAAAAATACAATAATGCCACTCCGTACCACAAGATAACTAAAGTCATTTCCGCCGCCGATTTAATCCCTGAATATTAGCAGGAAGGAATCGGAAAAGGGCATAAAGTTGTATATAATCTCTAATTTAAAATACAAAAGCCGACTTTATGCCCACTATATCGATAAAGCTCAAAAATAACAGTGAAAGCGTATACTTCCAATCCATCATGGGCACTTATTCGCACATAGCATGGGTGAGGACGGATGACCCCGAGTCGGGGATCATACAGGTGATAACTACAGAGGACCTCCTCCGGGAGACCCGCAGCATCCTGGAAAGATTGGGAAAAGAGATAGAGTTCGAGGAGGTGGGCACAGCCGGGCAGTGAATAGCAGCACCCGCCCCCGTCCGTTATGAGCGATAGGCACCATATAGCACGTTCAGCCGGAATGATCGGATTCCTGACGCTCCTGAGCCGCATCACAGGGTACATAAGGGATATGGTAATGGCATATTTCTTCGGCGCGACCGCGTTCACGGACGCGTTCTGGATCGCTTTCAGGATACCGAACTTACTGAGGAGGCTCTTCGCCGAGGGGTCCCTCACGATTTCCTTCATCCCTGTATTCACCGAGATGCTGGAGAAGAAAGACAAGGAAGAAGCCAAAAAGGTCTCGGACATAGTCTTCAGCCTGCTCTTCGCAATAACGATAATCGTTTCAGTCCTCGGCGTAATTTTCTCCCCGTACATAGTTAAGCTCTTCGCGTACGGCTTCGACAGGGAGACGTTCGAGCTTTCGGTCGCGCTCAACAGGATCATGTTCCCATACATATTTTTTATTTCCCTTACGGCGCTGTCCATGGGGGTGCTTAACTCGCTCAGGCATTTCTTCGCCCCGGCATTTTCCCCCGTGCTCCTGAACGTATCCATGATCATCGCCATATTCGCCCTTTTTAATAAATTCGGCCTGCCGATCTATTCGGCCGCGGCCGGAGTAATACTGGGAGGGGTATTGCAGCTCCTGATACAGATACCGTTCCTCCGGGCGAGCGGGTTTCTATTCGGCTTCACGTCGAACCTGAGAAACCCCGCGGTCAAGCGTATAGGTCTACTCCTCGTGCCCCAGCTCTTCGGACTCGCAGTTTACAACCTTAACCTCATAGTGAGCTCCCAGTACGCTTCATTCATGCCCGAGGGCACGATCTCGTATCTCTATTTCGCGGAGAGGCTGACTGAATTTCCCCTCGGGATAATCGCCGTATCTATAGCGACCGTGCTCCTGCCGAGTCTTTCGAGCTATATAAGCAGGGGGGACTACGCTAAGTTCCACGAAACCTACTCGTTCACGCTCAGGCTCATGCTCTTCATTCTTATCCCGGCGCTCGCCGGGCTTATCGCGCTCCGCATCCCGATATGCAACATCCTCTACCAGAGGGGGGAATTCACGTACGAAGCGACACTCGCCACCGCCCAGACACTTGCCGGATACTGTCTCGGGCTCTGGGCCGTCGGGGGGCTTAGGGTTACGGCCCCGGCATTTTACGCGATGCAGGACACGAAGACCCCGGTCGTGGTCGCGTTTTTCGCCTTCTTACTTAACGCGGCCCTCGGATTCGTGCTCGGGTTTACGCTCAGGCTCGAGCACACGGGTCTCGCGCTCGCGAACTCGGCCTCATCCGTATTCAACTTCCTGACGCTCATATACCTTCTCGAAAGGAGAACCGGGGATTTAAAAGCGAGGACGATACTTCTCTTCTGTCTCAAGATGATCGTCATCTCGGCCGTGATGGCCGGGGCGGCGTGGTGGGTATCGACTTACGCCGACTGGACCGGATCCGATTTCTCCGTGAAAAAAATAACCGTGCTTGCCCTTTCTATCGGGGCTTCGGGGATCATATTTGTAATTCTTACGAAAATTCTGAAGATCGAGGAGGCGGGGTTTCTCGTGAGCCTGATAAGGAGAAAATTACCGGGGGGAATAAAGACCGAATAGCCCCGCTCCCCCCGCTGGATTCCAAATCTTCTACCGGATAGCGCAGAAGCCGAAATTGACGGAGCTGCCTGAGCGGACTATGTTGTTCCAGGAGACTCCTTCGGCCCTCACTTCACTCCCCGTTTGGTTGTAGGTGGCGTTCCACAT
>DATIET010000094.1:0-2594 GCA_035455615.1 Thermodesulfobacteriota bacterium | reverse complement strand
ATTAGATGAGCGGGGGACGATAGCGGCGGCGGGGTAAAATAGAATCGATTTTAAATAAGGAGACATGCGATATGCGGAGGACAAAATCGATTTACGTAAAGGCTTTGATGCTGATTTTAGCGGCGCTCGCATCGGGCGCTTCGTCTGCGGCGGCGCAGGTCACTTTCCTGACCGATAAAGACGAATACATAGCGAACCATCCGGGCCAGATCGTGCAGACTTTCGAGGACGGCAACGTCGCACCGGGAGGCTTTCAGGTCTGCGACGCGGTATTGATAAACTCTTCCTCGGACAATCCCTGTTTCAACCCCGGGGACATTCTGCCCGGTCTCGAGTTCTTCTCGAATCCGACATTCGCGAGTTTCATTCTGGCGGGCGTAAACGCTTCGGGGTTCGGGAACCCGAGAAAGGCGCTCGGCAAGCAGACGGACGGTACAGAAGAGTTTATCGATATAACGTTCCCCCAGCCCGGGGTTTCGTCCGCCGGGGTTGCGACGGGCTGTTTCGATGGACAGCCGCCCTGCGACGGGGTATCCCTGTTCCAGGTGTATGGCGTGGGCGGCGTGCTTCTCGACGAGATCACGATACCCGTGACGGGTTTGCTCGAAACGTTCATAGGATTCGATTCGACGGTGCCGGTCGAGCGTGTTACAGTCTCGGACTTCCAGGGGAATGCGACTTTCGAGGCTATAACCGAAGTGAGGTACGACCAGCCAGTGAACAATATTCCCACGCTCTCGGAGTGGGGAATGATTGCGGCTGTGGTTGGATTGGGCGTGGTGGGGGTGTGGTTTGCGGTGAGGAGAAGAAGGGCAGAGATTATATAAAAGAGAGAATATAAGGTAAACCCCCATCCAAACCCTCCCCCTTGATAAGGGGGAGGGAAGTAAGAAAGAAAATCCTCCCTAACCCTCCTTTTTCAAAGGAGGGAATTAAAGAAATAAGAGTAGATGTTCGAGGCTGAGGGGCCGGGATTTAGAGCGCCCGCCCTCGCTTAATACCTGATCAATACGGCGGGCGGTAGAGGAGCCATCCTCCGGCCGGTGCGTTCGGCACGAAGTACGAGCAGTCGAAGGGCGGCGGCTGATGGCCGGGCGGGAGCCCCGGCACCCAGATACGGCACTCACCCGGCGGCGGCAGATGCCCCGGGGGGATCACGACGTACCCGTACGGCACCGCCGTCGGGTATTGATCGTAATAATCTTCATCGTAATCGTCGTAATCCTCATCCCGGTCGTCGTCCCAATCCTCCCCCCAATCTTCATCCCGGTCGTCATCCGCCGGAGCCGGGACCGGATACAGGAAAACGACGAATAAGCTTATCAGAACAGGCACGATAAGGTGCAAGCCGGATTTCGAAACGTGTCCCATGCCTTAGTGATACCATAGGAACGATCGATTGCAACAAGTTTTTGCAGCGGCTTCCAGCCGCGACACACACATTGTGTGTTTTATGAAAAAACAAAAGCAATATTATTTTCTTCTTTGTCTGGATACAAAGAAGCAAAAATCATCCGACTACATAATTTGCTAAAAATCTTGTGTTTAAGCTAAAATCTTTCAAATGGACAGCTGAAAGATTTTTACGCTTAAACACGCGATTTTCTTAACGCAAATTCTGTAATGTCGGGAAGAGAAAAGGCAAAAGACTAGATTGCCGCGCTACGCTCGCAATGACACCCCGAAGCCGTAGTGATCTGTCTTTTTTGTCATCCTGAACTTGATTCAGGATCTCATCTTTTCTATTTCATTGCCGGATTAAACGGAAGAGAGCGAAAGGATCGAAGGGCTTTCAATGACCATGAATGAGGAAATGTTTTTAGAATCTGATATTATTTTACCGGCAAGAGTTGTGTCTAAAATTAAAATTGGAGGAATTACATGGCGCTGACACGCGAACAAATGGACAGGATGATAGACGAGCATTTCGGGTATGAGGCGAAGGACGACGTGGAGGGGGTGCTGAGCACGCTCACGGAGGACGTCGTCCACGACATAGTCGGCTCGCCCGCGGGGCCGACATACGGGCGGGAGAACGCGCGGGCGTTCTACGAGGGGATGTTCGCCGACCTAGAAGGGGGAAAGGTCACGTGCATAAGGAGGCTCTATGGGGAGAACTTCCTCGTGGACGAGTCGGAGTGGGAGGGGAGGGCTCCCGGCCGTCCGTTCGGCATAGAGGGCAAGGGGCGGCCGCTCAAGTTCAGGATCCTTCACGTGATCGAGTTCACGGACGACGCTATGATAAAAAGGGAGAACGTGTGGGTCGACATCGCGGAGATATTAAAGCAGCTGCCGGGAGAGTGAGGGTGAGATTGCCGTTCGTACTGAGCTTTCGGCACGTCGCCCAAAGGCTATGAGCCGCCGGGGGATGAGCCGTAGGGGGATCGAAGTATGAACGGTTTAAAAAAATTGGATCCTGAAACAATTTCAGGATGACTGAATTCTGGATTTCCGATCGGAGTCGGGAATGACAAATTATAATAATGTGCACCCCCACCCGTACCCTCCCCCTTTGGAAGAGGGAGGGAAATTAATGTGTGCTCAGAAGTTCTCTATCTCCTGCCTGAGCCTGCGCTCCTCGACGCGGGGGTTGA
>DATIET010000093.1:0-5997 GCA_035455615.1 Thermodesulfobacteriota bacterium | reverse complement strand
GTTGAATATCATGGCCCCCGCCCTGTGGTGCTCGATAACGATGTCGAGTATGTCCGTCGGGTGAATCGGCACTACGCCCTCGATGAAGCTCGACTCGTTCTGGCCGAGGAGCGCGGCTGCCGAG
Organism: Thermodesulfobacteriota bacterium; assembly: GCA_035455615.1. Taxonomy (GTDB): domain Bacteria; phylum Desulfobacterota_D; class UBA1144; order Nemesobacterales; family UBA2774; genus 2-12-FULL-53-21. The sequence goes on along the minus strand of DATIET010000093.1, from coordinate 5,873 downwards.
AAACGGCACGCCAACACCTTTATGTCTTCGCTCAGCATCCTGTTGACGAGGTTCGGGTAGAGCTGTATGCCCGCGCCGTAGCCGTCGTCCCCAACGTTCGGCCAGCCCCTGTAAACCGGGATGCCTGACGCCGGGCCGTAGAACAGCACGGTCACGTCGTACCCCTTCTTCTTCGTTCTTATCGCCGTCAGCATATTGATGCCGGCTACCGAGCCCTCGTAAGGGACCGAGTGGATGAGGAAGAGCGCCTTTTCGCCCGGTTTCGCCTTGTGGTCCGGATAGAGCTTTTCCTCGTAATTAACCAATGCTTTACCCTTTTGGGGCCTGTCCGCTTTAACTCTGTCTACAGCCATTGTAAATTACCTCCTGTAATTTATTTAGAATTAAACTCCGGGGCTTGCGCCCCGGGCTAGTTCCCTGTGTTATGCCCGGATTATTCCCAACTCCCTTAACCCCATCATATTATAAAACACAAACTTAATCAATCGAATCGGCATATCTCCGAACCCCCTGGCGCGCCATGAATCCGCCCGCGCACGAGTAAAGCTCACTGCGTTATCTCTGTCCCGCCCTTTCCGTTGATGGCCGCGTCCATTTTCTCGGCCGAGGTGATGATCGCCTTTTTTCCGCCCGCGCGGAGGAAGCTGATTGCGGCTTCGATCTTCGGCCCCATGCTCCCGGGAGGGAAATGCCCCTCCTTGTGATAACGCTCCGCTTCATCGAGCGTGATCCTCGAAAGGAGCTTCTCTTCGGGCGTCCCGAAATTAACCGCGACCTTTTCGACCGGGGTTATGAGGACGAGTATTTCGGCCCCTATGAGGGTCGCGAGCTTCTGGGCGGCGAAATCCTTGTCGATCACGGCGGCTACTCCCTTGAGCTTCCCCTTCCTGTCCCTCAAGACCGGGATGCCCCCCCCTCCGCAAGCGATCACTACGTAGCCCTTGTCCGCCATTTCCGAGATTTCCCTTTTTTCCACTATATCGACCGGCCTCGGCGACGGCACGACGCGCCTGTATCCGCGCCCCGAGTCCTCCTTCATCACCCAGCCCTCCCTCTTCCTCAGGTTCCTGGTTTCCTCCTCGGTGAAGAAGGGGCCGATGAATTTCGTAGGGTTCTTGAAGGCCGGGTCGTCTTCGGAGACCACGACCTGCGTTACGAACGCGACGGTCGGGTTCGACATCTTCTTCTCCGTGAAAAGGTTCCTTAACCTCTGCTCTATCATGTACCCGATCTGTCCCTGGGTCATGGCGTTACAGACGTCGAGCGGCATGGGCGGTATCGACGAGGAAAGAGACTCCTGCTGCATGAGGAAATTCCCCACCTGCGGGCCGTTCCCGTGCGTTATTACGACCCTGTAGCCCATATCGAAAAGACCCATGAGCTTCCTGCACATCTGATCGGTCTTCATTATCTGCTCTACGTAAGTACTCTTGCCTTTATGGTCCATCAGGGCGTTGCCCCCGAAGGCTACTACCGCTGCTTTCATTTGTTCCCCCTGTCAATTTCCATCTCTCTTCCCCCGGCCGCTATAAAGCCCGCGGCCCTCGCCGCAAGGGCATTCGTGCGAAAGACCATTACGCCTTCTTTCTTCAGCTTCGCTTCCTGGTTGCGGAGTCCCTGCGGGTCGCTGACGGTGCCGCAGACGTGGGCGACGAAGGCGATCGAGCGTCCCTTTTTCCGGGCCGAGGCCTTTGCCGCCTTTATCGCCGGCAGGAGGTCCCCCGCCGGGTCCGGGCTCGCCACGTAGCCGAGCACGACGTCGAAGAGTATTACGGCTACGTCCGGCTTCCCGGCTTCGCTCACGATCCTTTCGCTCCTGAGTGCAGCGTCTATCATAGGATGAGGGCGGCCTACCGTGAATTCCTCCTCTCCTAGATCGACGCACGTGTTGCCTACGCTGACGTTCGAGTCCTTTAGCCTGTTTTTCTTGTCGAGCGGCGCGTTCGAATAAATATCGCCGAGCGTCTGTGCGAGTATATGCTGCGCCTCGTAGCAGAGCGTCCCCCCGGAGAAGATACCTCTCAGGTAACGCTGGCCGCGCTTCTGAGCGCGGACGTATTTCCCGGCCTGCCTCTTCCAGTCCTTCCCCGGGGCGGGCGCATATTTCTTATTGCTCCCGTTTACGAGGGCGAGCGCCGAATACGCCGCCTCTTCCAGTGTCGATACGAGTTTTATCTTTTCGTCGCCGGACGTGCGCATGCTATGCCCCAGGAAGCATACGACCGCGGGCTTTCCGGTTTCCCCGATAGCGGCAAGTATCTTTTCCGCTACCTTCTTCGAAGGCGGCTTCGAGACTACGAGCAGCACCTTCGTATTATTATCGCCGCCCAGTATTCTGAGAGCGTCGAGCGTCGTTATCCCGCCCACTTCCCCCGACAGGTCCCTTCCCCCGACACCTATAGCGTGTGTTATGCCCGAGCCCCAGTTGCTCAAGAGGCTCGTCACCTCCTGCATGCCCGTCCCGGCGGCGGCGGCTACGCCTATCGGGCCTTTGTTTACGACGTTCGCGAACCCGAGCCCCGTGCCGTTTATTATCGCCGTGCCGCAGCCCGGACCCATTACAAGAAGCCCGCGCCCGGACGCCCTTCTCTTTAGCTCTATTTCTTCTTCTACCGTCACGTTGTCGCTGAACAGGAAAGTGTGAAGCCCCTTTTCTATGGCCTTCGAGCATTCCAACTTCGCGTATTCGCCCGGCACCGAAATGAGGGCGATATTCGCGCCCGGAAAGATATTTAGCGCGAAGTCGAGGCCCTTCACCGCCTCGGCCGTCCCTCCCCGGGAAGCGCCCGCCGGTGTAATGAGTGAATCGAGCATGTCTATCGCCCCGCGCGCTTTTAATTCCGATTCGGCGTCGACGGCCACTATGAGGTCGTTCGCGTTCGTCCCGTCCGGGGCCTCCGCAATGAGCCCCGCTTCCCTCAGCATTTTCAGATTGGCTTCGGTCGCCATTATCGCCGCTGCCTTCCTGATGCCGGGGAGAGCGGAGAGCTTCCTGCTCAACTGCATGAGCTTGAGCGAGTCCTGGTAGTGATTCTTTTTAACGACGCTGGCTATTGCCATAATTGTTCCCTTATCAATATCTAATCCGTCCCGCGCACTCCATGCCGCACTCAGGCCGCGAGCTTGTATCTCTCCCCGTACGCCCTTACCGCCTTTAAGAAACATTCGTAAGGCGCCCTCACAATCCCCGCGCCTATCTGCCCCGCGCCCGTGCTCTTGTGGACGACCGCGCTGTTGATGCTGGGCAGTATCCCCGTCTCGGCGACTTTCCTGAGGTCGATTCCCGTCGGCGTGCCCTCGAAGTCGAGAGCGGGTATTCCGAACTTTGGGTTTTTGAGCGTCGTTATGAGCTGCATTCTCTTCGTGATGTGTATCGATTCCGCGACGCCCCCGCCCGCGAACGCGGCCATCGACGGAGATGCGGCTATGGCAAACCCGCCCAGGCCCATGGTCTCGATTATGGAGCTGTCCCCTATATCCGGTGCGCCGTCCTCAGCGCCGTATCCCGGATTGTAGAGTGCGTCGAGTAAATACGGCGCAGGGGCCGTGAACCAGGTGTCCCCGAGGCCGCTCACCCTTATGCCGAAGTCGGTCCCGTTCCGTGTCATGGCCGTGACTATGGTCGAATCCTCTATGCCGTGCGCAGCGTCCATGGCGAGCTTGCACGCGGTCATCGTGATGTTGAGGAAGAAGTGGCTGTTCCCAGCTATGAACTTATATACATCGAGCGCCCTCTCGCGGGGCAGATCGAGCTTGATGAGCGTCTCGGCGATGATCTTTAGGAAGAGGTTCGTAGACGCCGCGTGCCTGTTGTGGCATTCGTCCCCCATCTGGATACCCTGCGCGAGAACGCTCCACACGGGTATCCCGCCCGTCTTGCCGAGAGCCCTTTTCATCACTGGCGCGAACACGTCCCTCATCCACCTGAGACGCTTTATCGTCTCCTCCCCCACCGAGCCGAACCAGAGGACCTTCCCCCCTCCCTCGTTGAACGTCGAATAAGCTTTCTTACCGCGCGTTATGTCCTTCGTAACAATGACGGGCATCGACGCGGAGATTATCCCCGTCATCGGGCCGACGGCGTCGTGATAGTGATTGGGAGAGAGTTTTATTTCTTTCGACTTGATCAGAGCTACTGCGCCCCTGTCGTCAGAGGCGAGTCCCTCGAATATGAGTGCGCCCCTGACCGCCCTCCTCATCGGGTCGCACATCCTCTGCCATGTGACGGGAGGCCCCGCGTGGAGGATCGTATACGGGGTCATCCCCGGAATGACGGAGAGCGCGGTATCGACGTCCGACAGCACGGGCTCAGTCGAAAGGAGCCTCTCCAACGAACGCGAGTTTGCTTCCCTTATGCGGTCGCCCATGTACCTGAATCCGGGCTTTTCAGCGCCTTTAATGGACATTCGTCCGCCTGCTCCTTCCGCCGGTTATGACGGCGGGACTGCCAGTATCCAGAGTAATTTGGCCTTGCTCTGCCCCACGTTTCTCCATTTGTGTTCCAGCAGCGTCCTGAAGTGAATGCTGTCCCCGGGTGCTATAGTGTATGTCTTGTCGTATACCTGGAACTCGACCCTGCCGCTGATGCAGTATACGAGCTCCTCTCCCCTGTGCTTCATAGGCTTCTTGCCGCTCGACGCGCCGACCTCGAGCACCGAATACGCGGCGGTCATCATGAAATCCCCGTACTTCGTGGCCGAGATACCCTGGAGCTCGAGCCCTTTTTTAAACGTGAGTATCGGCTCCCTCTCCTTAGCAGGGACGAATACGACGTCGCTGTCCTCAACTTTTTCCTCTATGAAATGGCTCACCTTTTTCCCGAGCGCGTCCGAGATCTTCATCATAGTCGTGATAGTGGGCGTTATGCCGTTCGACTCGATCTTGTGGATCGCGGCTGCCGAAATGCCCGATTTATTCGCGAGCTCCTTAAGCGAAAGCCCCCTCTCCGTACGCATGTTCTTTATCTTCTCGCCGAGCCTCGATACTATGTGATCGATCTGATTTTTCTCAGTCGCCATTGTCCACCTGCGCCGTGTTGGAGGGGTTCACCCCTATAAGGGGCTCTTCGTTAAAATTCCAGAATACCGCCTTTTCTCCGCCGTCCGTAAAGAAAACCCTGCTATCGTTTATGACCCTGCCTATCGTTTCGCATACGAGGCCCGCTTCACCGAACCTCTCCTTTATATATTGCGTCTTTCCGGGCCTGGCCGAGATGATGAAGCCGTAACTCGGGAACGTCAGGAGCCACTTTTGAAGCGGCACGTCCCCCGGTGCCGGGATCCGGTCAAGATAGATTTCCGCTCCCGCCTTCGAGCCTTCGAGCATCATGAGGGCGGAACCAATAAGCCCTGCCATGCTGACGTCCTTCGCGGCATCGGCGAGGCCCCCCTCCGCAAGCTCGGGAAGGATTTCGAGCTGCCGCCTGAGCGCGCCTTCGGCGAGCCCGCTCGAAGAGTCCCAGAAATTAAACGCCGGATAGAATTTGCCTTCGAGACCGGAGGCGAAAATAATGTCGTCGCCTTCCAGGGCGCCGAAGCCCGAGAGGAGACGTCCGGCCTTTCCGAGTATGAACACCGACAGAGACCCGGACTCCGCGTCTAGCGTCGTATGCCCCCCGACGACAGGGACCCCGTATCGCTCCGCGTTGTCCCTTATACCGCGCAGCACCTCGCCCGCGCTCTCTTCGTCTCTCGAGAAAATCACGTCCACGAGCGCGACGGGCCTCCCGCCCATGGCGTATATATCGTTCACGTTCGTGAGCACGGATGTCCTGCCCGCGAGATAGGGGTTCGAATCGAGCAGCGGCTGGTACACGCCTTCGGCCGCCAGTAAGAGGTATCTGTCCCCCGATTTTATGGCCGCCGCGTCGTCGC
>DATIET010000092.1:0-14886 GCA_035455615.1 Thermodesulfobacteriota bacterium | reverse complement strand
CGCCCCTCTTCTCGGGGCGTTCGTTTCCCCGCTGGCTTTCATCATGACGCTCCCTCACGTAATTCTCCCCCAAGGAATTATCGAGCACGAGTCGTCGCTGAGCAACCCCTGGATACTTATCCACATCGTACTCATCCTCATGGGAGAGGCGCTATTCACGGTGGCATTCATCTCGGGCCTCATGTACCTGTTTCAGGAACAGAGGATAAAATCGAAACGCGTGGGGAGCCTGCTGCAAAAATTCCCGTCCCTCACCACACTCGATAAGATCAACCATGTCTGCCTCGTCACCGGTTTCCCGCTTATAACGGTCGGGCTCGCGCTGGGATTGCTCCTCGCGAAAGAGATATGGGGGGACGCGTGGGTTTGGGGACAGAAGGAGACATGGTCGCTCGTTACGTGGCTGCTATACGCGGTCCTTATCCACGGGAGGCTGGCTTCGGGCTGGAAAGGGCGGAAGGCGGCGTTCGGCGCAGTCCTGGGGTTCGGCATTATTCTCTTCACCCTGTTCGTGATCGGATTCCTGGCTCCAGGCCGTCACGACTTCCTGGGATGACCCCGATAGAGGGAATAATGAGCCTCATGAGGCAGAGACGTTATCAATAATTACTTTACATTTATTATATCTATGAGCTCACCGTCGCTCACGGAAAGGATCCTGTAACGAGGGGAGACCCGGTAGCTCCCGCCCCTGTCTTTCTCTATATCGTAATAGGGGTCGTTCCTGAGCGAACCGAGGCTGTCTGCGATAACAGTTCCGCCGCCGGACTCAGGGATGAGCGAGAGGATGAGTTTTAGCGCCCTGTAAACCTGATACCCGAATATATCCGGCTTCTCGTTGAATTTACCTTCGGTCAATCCGGAATATTCATCCCAGTCCCGGTCTCCATAGTAAAAGACATCGGTGAAGACCGCCCTGTATACAAACCCGTCTATCTCCCGCCCTATCAGGTCCAGGAACAACGGACCGTTCCACGTGCTCGGTCCCAGGAAAAGCACATCCCTAAGCTTGCCCTCCCTCTTCAGCCTCAAGATCAGTTCGGCCGAGGACGCTGCGCCGTCGGGTATGAATACCGCCTCGGGTGCGGCAGACGATATCCAGCCGAGTTCACCCGAAATATCTCTCGATCCCGGGTCGTAAGACCCTTCATACACCAGCTTGCCGCCGCTTTCGGCCACGTCGGAGGCGAAAAGCCCTTTCATTCTCGCCCCGAGAGCCGTCCGGGGATACAGTATAGCGAACCGTCTTATACCCAGACTGCGCGCCGCGTAACCGGACAGAACCCTCACCTGCTCTTCGAGAGGGTAGTAATACTTTATTATATAGGGCCCACCCGAGGCTTCGTTCTCCGAAACGGGAAACACCAGGGCAGGTACTCTTTTCTGATTAACCCTCGGGCTTACCGCATGTATAAACTTGCTGGGGACGGGGCCTACTATAAATGCAAGGCCGGGAGTGTTCAATAATTCGTCGAGCGAAGCCGAAAGCCTTTTCTCGCTGTCCCCGATATCCTTGACTACGACCCTGTACTGGATACCCGGATGTCCGGATTCGGCAGCGGCGAGTACGCCCTTAAGCGCCTTCTCCCCGAGGACCGTGTACTTGCCTGTCAGAGGAAGGAGACAGCCGAAGGTTATCACTTTTTTTGAGGCAGCATCATCATTCCCGGCATCCGGTTTTACCTGGGTGTGAGCACCCGGGGGAAACGCTGTCAGGATCATGAGTGTAATCAGGACTAATGCTCTCGGCAAGCCAGATCTCCTTTTAGAAAACTATGGTACCGGAATTATGGCATAATAACAGAAAGTAAGCCTTATTCCGGCGCCCGAGGGTACCCTCACAGTTAACCGACCTGCTTAAATCAGCCGGTCGTTCCGCCAATCAACCTGCCGGAATCGGGAGGTTATCGATCATCGTTTATCGCTTTTGCTATGAACCTTAGCGCATGTATTCCATAACTAGCCTATATAACTGTATAATATAATTGTGCAGATGCTAACAATACCACTTGACAAAAAACCCGAAGAAATTATATTAATACTAAGAAAAATCGGGGGTAACAAAATGCCGCAAACCAAGAAAGCAGCACCCAAGAAAGAAGCTAAGTCCGAAGCTAAAAAAGATCACCCTTACGACCTGAACGGTCTTGTAAAGGAAAACTACCTTATCGGGCTCGATTCGGCACATTCATTGCTTGAGGAGAACAAGAGACTCATGGATGCACAGATCGAACAGCTCCGAAAGATACAGAACGATTATGCGGAGCAGGTCAAATCCGCATTCAACAAGCTGCCGAAAGAATATTCCAGCCTCGGAATCAGCGAAAAGCTCGACCGCATCGTAGAATTTCAGAACAATTTCTACACAGTGTTTAAGAAGATATCGGATAATTATTCGAAAGAGCTGCTCGACCTCAACCAGAAATCAGCCGAGAGGGCTTTTTCCGCGCTCGATAAATACGTTAGCGCCTTCACATCCTGACCCGCACTGGGCAAGGCGCAGGTTTGGGATTTATGGTTTTTATTATGTTGTATAATATTAGGAGAGATATCAGGGCTCCTGTGTCCGCCCGTCGGGGAGACGCCGTTTGAACAAGAAGACCGAATACGAGCAGATTTACTACTTCAGCTATTTCAAGAAGCTCTTCGAATCCTGGGAAGAATCCACCAACAAATTAGTGGACGTATGGATGAGCAGTCCGCTCATGGAAAGGGCAGTAGAGAAATCCTCCGAATTCAAGAACTACATCCACAGCTTCATGGAACAGACGCTCGAACAGAGGTATTTGCCGGAGAAGAAAGACATGGAGAAGCTCATCGATACGCTCGACTCCCTCGGCGAGAAAATAGCTGACCTCGAGGGCAAAATTACAGACCTTCAGTCAAGCTCCAGGAAGCCCAAGCCAAAAACCAGAACCAGAAATACCAAAAAAAAAGTTAAGGAGAAAAAACAATGAGCAAAGAGGCATTCGACTATACCGAACAATATAAGAAGTTTTACGAGGCTTGGGAAAAGACCATGTCTGAAGCTATGGACATGTGGAAGAAGAACCCCATCGCTAAAAACGAGGTAAACGAAGGTAAAGATGATTATGACCCTATAGCGCAATATAAGAAGTTCTATGAAACGTGGGAGAAGTCCTCCTCGGAAGTCCTCGAGAAATGGGTAAACAGCCCTCTATTCGCCGCCAACATCGGGAAGGCGGTCGAGAAGTCCTCCGAGTTCAAGAAGTATTTCGACGAAGCGGTCGAAAAAACACTTAAGAACATGCGCTTTCCGACAAAAGGCGATATCGACAGGGTCCTCGCTTCCATCAATAACCTGGAAGCCAAAGTGAACGACCTGCTCGATAAAGTGGACGATTACAATAAACCCACGCGTTCCTCAAAGAAGTAAATGAAGTAACGGTTACATCCAGACCCGATCATAACGGCAGCAATCGATGTCGGGCTGTTTTAGACAAGGAGGCTCTTAGCAATCATGGGAAATAAATACGTGGACTCCGCTATGCAGGAGGCCGGAAAGGCGAGAGACAAATTCAACAAGGCTCTCGAGATAGCGCTGCTCAATCCGCCCGAAGTCGAGGTCGGGGTCACACCTCACGAGGTCATATTCACCGAAAATAAGCTCCGCCTGCTGCACTACTACCCGCTTGCCGAAAAGACTTACCCGGTGCCGCTCATAATGGTATTCGCGCTGGTCAACCGACCCTACATACTCGACCTCAAGCCGGGCAGGAGCGTCGTGGAAGTGCTCCTGAAAAAGGGGATAGACGTTTACCTGATAGACTGGGGGTCCCCCGGGGACGAGGACAGGAAGCTCGACCTCAACCACTACATCAACAGGTACATAAGGCAGGTCGTCAAACAGGTTAAGAAACATTCCGGCTCCGACCAGGTTAGCGTGCTGGGTTACTGCATGGGCGGGACGATGTCGGCCATGTATACGGCGCTCTATCCGGAGGACATACGGAACCTCTTGTTGATGACGGCGGGAATAGATTATAAGGTCGAGGGCACGCTTAGTCTCTGGGGCGACAAGCCCAATTTCGACGTGGATAAGTTCATAGACGCATACGGCAACGTCCCCGCAGAATTTCTGCAGTCGGGATTCATATTCATGAAGCCGATTCAGAACCTCGTCTCCAAGTACGTGAACTTCTACGAGAACGTCGACAACGAGGCGTTCGTCGAGAATTTCCTCGCCATGGAGAAATGGCTCAACGACAACATCCCCGTCCCGGGAGAGGTCTTCAGGGAATTTGTAAAATACCTTTATCAGGAAAACCAACTCGTAGAGAATAAGCTGAAAATAAACGGAAAACGGGTGGACCTGAAAGAAATAAAGTGTCCGGTGTTAAACCTGATCGCCGAGAACGACCACCTGGTCCCGCCGGCTTCAAGCCTGGGATTCACCGATATGACGTCGAGTAAGGACACCAAAACGATCGTTTATCCAACCGGGCATATAGGGCTTTCCGTAAGCAGCAAATCTCTTAAGGCACTCTGGCCCGAAGTCGCGGACTGGCTTATAGAGAGATCCAAGTAAGTAGTACAGAGAAGAAAAAACAAGATCCGTATTTGTGAGATTCTGATTTCACGCAGGTCATCACAAATACGGATTTTTCATATTCGGATTAGATGTAATGGCCGCCGTTAATCCTCAACGTTACGCCGGTGATCCAGCTCGCGGCGGTGGAGCAGAGGTAGACCACCGACATCGCGATCTCTTCGGGGGTGCCGAACCTGCCGAGCGCGATCTCCTTCTTGATCTGGTCCCTGATGTCCTCCGGCACCGTACCGAGCATGTCCGTCTCCACGAACCCGGGGGCAATGGCGTTTACACGTATGTTGCTTTTAGCAAGCTCCCGCGCCATGGTTTTCGTAAAACCTATTATTCCAGCCTTGGTCGAAGCGTAGTTGCACTGGCCCAGGTTCCCCATCTCTCCAATAATTGAAGATATCGAAATGATTACACCGCCCCGCTCCGACAAGGGGTCGATGACGGCTTTCGTGCAGTTAAATACGCTCGAAAGGTTAGTCTGTATTACTTCGTTCCACTGCTCGAACGTCATTCTCTTAAGGGTCCTGTCCCTGTTTATCCCGGCGTTATTAACGAGTATGTCGACCTTGCCGAAGTGGCTCATTACCGCTTTGCCGAGACCCTGGGCCTGCTGGAAATTGCCGACGTTCGCTCTCACGGTAACGCACTTCCTGCCGAATTTCTCGATCTCCTTCTTCACCTTGTCCGCTTCCTTGTCGCTCCGCGAATAGTTGAGCAGAATATCCGCTCCGGCCTCGGCCAGGGCAAGGGAGATCGCCCTCCCGATTCCTCTAGAACCACCTGTTACTATTGCAACTTTTCCCGATAAGTCGTGCATTTGTTCAAGCATACGACACCTCCTGGAGCTCGTATCACAGTCGTTTGATATTTAAGGATTATAGATTTTATTCCTAATAAGGTTTTTGTCAACCTGACAGGAGGGCGCCGACGGGGGCTTTCAGGCTTAATAAAAGCCCCTTAATGAGATAGTGAATACAACGAAGGGTGCAATCAAAAAACCATGGCCGGTTTCACTCCGGAGTTACAAACAGGCCGCGGCCGGGGTCGTTACTCACCCGTAAACATGGGTTCTCTCTTTTCCAGGAATGCCTTCATCCCCTCCACCCTGTCCCGGGAATCAAAACAGAGCGAAACCAGGGTCTTTTCGAGGAGGAGCGCCTTCTGCAAGTCCATTTCCGAGCCGGCGTTAATAGCGGTTTTTGAGAGCCTCACTGCGATAGGGCCTCTTTTCGCAATCGCACCAGCGAGCTTCTTGGCTTCGTTCATTACCTCATCGTGAGGGACTACCCTCTCGACAAGGCCTATCCTGAGAGCCTCTTCGGCAGTAATCATCTCGCCGGTGAATACGAGCTCCTTGGTCTTACCGAGTCCGAGAATCCTCGTAATACGCTGGGTCCCGCCCCACCCGGGGAATATGCCGAGCTTCACCTCGGGGAATCCGAGCCTCGCCTTTTCAGACGCGATCCTTATGTCGCATGTTAGCGCGAGCTCGCAGCCGCCGCCGAGAGCATATCCGTTTATAGCGGCGATAGAGGGGCACCGTTCGTTCTCTATAAGCTCGTACACCCTGTGGGCATAATCGACGTAGTCCTGGAACTCTCTTTCCTTCATTTCGTTCATCTGCGCTATGTCGGCTCCGGCGACGAATGCCTTATCCCCGGCCCCGGTAATGATGAGCGCTTTTAACTCTTCTTTGGGCAAGACGTCCTCGAGGAACTCCCTCAGCTCACCGAGTGTGTCCCAATTGAGCGCGTTCAGCACATTCGGACGGTTGATCGTGAGAACGCCTATGCTGTTCGGTTCTCTTTCGTAGCTTATAAATTTGTATCCCATAAGACTCCTCCTCTACTATCTGATTGAGCACCACTACTGGAATAAATATTAATTCAGGGTAAAAAGTACTTGTCAATCCTGAAACCGTTTCAAAAAGGGGCCGCTGTCCAATATATGGTTTCTACAGGATAAGGGATAAAGAATACTGAATTCCAGCAGGAAAATTATAAGCGATGCCAAACCTGTATACACCGGGGGGAAAATTTGTTACTCCTATGGATGGTACTTTGAGAGAATATTGTGTAATGTTTTTCTGCTTAGCCGAAACTATACAAATAAAACAATCAGGATAAAGGAGAAATAGATGATAAGTTATGCGACTGTACTCACGATTTGCACGCTTCTCGCGTTCGTAGCTGTTGGCCTCACGGTCATTAATACGAATGCGGATGACAATAAAAACCAGGTCCAGAAAACAAGCTCGGGGCTCGAATATATCGTTATCGAAGCAGGCAGCGGGCCGAAACCTCAGACGGGACAGTTAGTAAAAGTCCACTATACCGGTAAGCTCCAGGATGGGACCGTATTCGACAGCTCGGTCAAGCGCGGGGAGCCGATAGAGTTCACCCTCGGCGTCGGCCAGGTTATAAAGGGCTGGGACGAAGGCATCGCCGACATGAAAGTCGGAGGGAAACGCCAGCTCATTATCCCCCCTGCCCTCGCATACGGCGAGAGAGGTTATCCCCCGGTGATCCCGCCTAACTCCACTCTCATTTTCGACGTCGAGCTCGTCGGTATACAGTAAATATTCCCTGCGCGGAGACTCACCGCACACGGCGGCGATGAGAATACCCGTATATTTACATCAGTCCGGGTACACTAAGAGCACATGAACTACCTTGCGCATATTTTCCTCGCCGGAGACTCGGAAGAGTCCGTACTCGGGAACCTCATGGGGGACTTCGTGAAAGGGCCTATTGGAAACGGTTTCCCCCCGGAGATCGAGGAAGGGATAAGGACGCACAGGAAAATTGACGTTTATACAGACTCACACGAAATCTTTAAGGCGAGCAAGAAACTGATAAGCCCCGAAAGAAGGAGGTTCGCCGGTGTTATAATAGACCTCACCTTCGACCACCTGCTTTCGAAGAACTGGGCTTCTTATTCGGACTTTGACCTCGGGAACTTTATCCGAGATACATATGTGCTGCTCGATAGAAGGAAGGCGATACTACCCGAAAGGTTTCGGCTGTTCCTGCCGAGGATGATAGAGGAAGACTGGCTCGGGTCCTACCGCACGCTCGAAGGTACGGGCATAGCCCTCGACCGGATATCCGAAAGGCTTAGGAAACGGTTCCATAGGGAGAACAAACTCAGGGGCGCGATCGAGGAGGTCGAATCGAACTATAAGGAGCTGGATAAAAATTTCAATATGTTCTTTCCCGAGCTCATCTCATTTGTCGAAGACTTAAAAATTGCAGAGCAGGCGGAGCGCCGGTTTTCTTTAGTCCGTGGAGGTTGAATATGACGAGCATGTTCCGCAGATAACGTTAAGCATGATTGAGTCTACCCCGTCGTCCTCGCCGGCCTGAGTCCGCAAGCCGAGACCCGTTCAAATGCAGCCAAAATAGCAGTGTACCTCTTCTGTAATTACGGCATTATACTTCATCGTAGATTCAATTTTTTATAATTCATTATGGACAAACCCCCTCGGGCAGATAGAAAGCTGGAAGGCATTCTCAAGGAGACGCTCTTCGAGATATCTCAGGGAAAGAAAGACCCGTTTCACCTGGTAGTCGCGGACGTGCTCGAAGAAATTACAGCACCCGGGGAAACAAACGACGGCGAGAAGGAAAAGCCGGAAAACGAACCGGGTTAATTGTCCGAGGCGATTGCAAGCGTGCGCATCATACTATAATATGATTAATGTATTAAATCCCGTTAATATTGCAGATTAGACGGTTTGAACAGAAGAAAGTTTGAAGAGCTGGTGGAAAGGGCATATCAGAAGATACCGGAACAGTTCAGGAATAAAATCGATAACGTGGTGATAAAGGTCGAGGATTACCCCTCTGCGGATGACAAGGAGAAACTTGAAATAAGGGGCGAGGGGCTCCTGCTCGGCCTATACAGGGGGACCCCGCTCCATTTAAGAAGCGTGTGGCAGGGCATCAGGATGCCGGACGAAATAGTGCTCTATCAAAAAGACATCGAAAAGGTTTGCAGGAACGACCGGGAGATCGAGGAGAGAATAAACGAAGTGCTTCAGCACGAGCTCGGGCATTATTTCGGGCTCTCGGACGACGAGATTTACGAGCTTATGGGAAGGGACTGACCCGTTCGAGAAATTAAGAGGATCGAAGAGTGAACCGGAATGAGTAAAAAAGAAGAGAACGGCGAGAGCCGCTCGGCAATACTCCTCGTGCACTGCCCGGACCGAAAGGGCCTCGTCGCCGCTATTACAGAGTTCATCTTCAAGAACGAAGGGAATATCATATACCTCGACCAGCACGTAGACACTCAGGAAAAGGTGTTCTTCATGCGCGTCGAATGGGATTTGAAGAACTTCACTATTCCTGCCGGCAAGATCGGAGAGTACTTTCACACGCTCATAGCCGAGAAATTCGGCATGAAGTGGAGCCTCTATTTCTCAGGTTATACGCCCCGCATGGCCGTCTTCGTCTCGAAGCTGCCGCACTGTCTCCACGACATCCTCTCCCGCTGGCAGTCCGAGCAGTGGAACGTCCGGATACCGGTCATAATCAGCAACCACACCGACCTCGAATCAGTCGCCGCTACGCACGGCATCGATTACCACGTCACACCCGACGTCAAGGAGAACAAAAAGGCGTCCGAACAAAAGCAGCTCGACATACTGAAGCAGTACGATATAGATTTCGTCGTGCTTGCGAGATACATGCAGATACTGAGCGAAGATTTCGTCTCCCATTACCCGAACAGGATAATCAACATCCACCACTCGTTCCTCCCGGCGTTCCCCGGGGCGAGGCCATACCACTCGGCGTACGAGAGGGGGGTGAAGATCATCGGCGCGACCAGCCACTACGTTACGGCCGACCTCGACTCGGGACCGATCATCGAGCAGAACGTCGTACGCATAACCCACAAGGACAGCGTCGAGGATTTGATAAGGAAAGGGAGGGACCTCGAGAAGGTCGTCCTCTCGCAGGCCATCTGGTACCACCTCAAGCGTAAAATCCTCGTCTACGGGAACCGCACCCTGATTTTCGATTGATTATGCCGGATCGATTGTCCCGAGCCCGGAAGAGCGTATACTTATAAACAAGCCCGCGGGTAAACCGAATATGACATTCAATCCAAACCTGATTGCACTTGCCGGAATTATTTTACTGCTGCTCTCTCACTCCGCTTACGGCGAGGCTGATGGGCGCGGCTATAATACCTGGTCGGCGCCAAGTCCGGCCGCGAGCGCCTGCGATTCGTATAACTACGAGCTTACCGGGACCCAAAAGGGGCATAGGAATGTAGAGATCATAAGCAGGGGGACGCTGATCGACCTTCTCGAATACGTGGAACCCGGGAAGTATACGGCCTTCCTCTTTTATGCGGATTGGTGCGGGCCCTGCAGAATACTGAAACCCAGGCTCGAGGATTTCGCCGAGAACGGCGATAAGCTCGCTTTGAGGGAGATAGACATCATAAACTGGGAGAACCCTCTCGTAAGATATTACGACCTGCCTTCGATACCGTACTTTATTATCTACGGCCCCGACGGGGAGTTCGCCGAACGCGGGCCCGGCATCTCCAATGAAATAATGAAAGAGATCTCAAGCCCCGACTGAGCGCATCCACCAAATTTTTACTAGAAGCTGTAAAATTTTTATATGCGGGAGATCATTTGTACTCGGTAATTTCGAGGAGCACCCCGTCAGGGTCGTGGAAGTAGCACAGCATCTTGTGACCCGCGTCGTGTGTGACTACGGTTTCGGGGACGACGACGGGGTCGCCCAGTAGCTTAACCCCCGCATTCCGGAGCCTGTCGGCAGCCGCGTGTATATCGTCCACCCTGAATGCGATGTGTCTCAGGCCGACGGTGTTCGCGAAAGAATTCGCGGGAACGGCTTCTCCCATGGGCGTCTTGTAGCATAGGAGCTCTATCCTCGGCTCGCCCGCCGGTGCGACGATAAACGCGACGTCCGCGACCACGCCCTTTAGCCCGACGATTGACTCTATCCAGCCGCCTTCGAGATGCGCACGCTTCGATTCGATAAAACCGAGCAGCTCCGTGTAGAACCTGACTGACTTTTCGAGGTCGGAAACTACGATGTTGATGTGGTCTATAGAGAGGGGCATGTTAATTAGTTATTAAAGATTACATCACGTGTGTTGAGAAAATAATACAAGAAAAACGAGATTCCGAATCGAGTTCAGAATGACGAATTATTTTTTAATGCCCTTCGAACTTCACTTTCTTGTCTTTAAGTGCTTTGATAGCCTGTTGTAGTCCTGATAGGGTAAGGGGGAACATGCGGTCTTTCATAAATTCCTTCACCATGCCTATAGACTCCGTGTATTTCCACTGCTTGACGGGTACGGGATTGAGCCAGACTATGTCGGGGTAGTGGTTCTTCAGCCGTTCGAGCCACGTGAAGCCCGGCTCGTCGTTATTGTGCTCGACGCTCCCGTTCTGATAGAGTAGCTCGTAAGGAGACATGGAGGCGTCGCCCACCACTATGACCTTGTAGTCGCTGTTGTAGGTGTGGAGGACCTGGAACGTGGGGATCGCTTCCTGCCACCTCCTCCTGTTATTCTTCCAGACTGACTCGTAAAGGCAATTATGGAAATAGTAATGCTCTAAATGTTTGAACTCATATTTGGCGGCCGAAAAGAGACGGGAGCAAAGCTCGATGTGGTCGTCCATAGACCCTCCGATGTCGAGGAAGAGTAGGACTTTCACGTTGTTCTTCTTTGCCGGAACCATCTCGAGCTCGAGGAACCCTGCGTTCCTGGACGTCCTGTCGATCGTCCTGTCGAGATCGAGCTCTTCGTCCACCCCTTCCCGTGTCAGTATCCTGAGCCTCCTGAGCGCCATTTTCATATTCCGCGTCTGGAGCTCCACCCCGTCGTCGAGATCCCTGAACTCGCGCTTGTCCCAGACCTTGACGGCCCTCCTGTGCCTGCTCTCCTCCTGCCCTATCCTTATGCCTTCAGGGTTGTAGCCGTATGCCCCGAACGGGGATGTACCACCGGTGCCAATCCACTTGTTGCCTCCCTGGTGTCTATTCTTCTGCTCCTTCATCAGCTCCCTCAGGCGCTCCAAGAGCTTGTCAAGGCCGCCCATAGACTTTATAAGAGCCTTTTCTTCGTCGGTCAGGGCGTTGACGAAGCTCTTCCTGAGCCAGTCTTCCGGTATCTTCATGAATTCTTCCGTATCTATCTTCTCGACCCCTTCGAAGAAATATTTGAACAGGAGGTCGAACCTGTCGAGATGCTGCTCGTGCTTGACGAGAGACGTGCGGGAGAGGTAATAGAAATCGTCGACGCTGTACTCGGCTATCCCCCGGTCGAGCGCTTCGAGGAACGTGAGGTATTCCCTGATCGTCACCGGGATGCCGTCGTTCTTTAGCAACAAAAAAAAGTCGAGAAACATATCCGCCCCTTTATACAACCCCTCCCGGGTAATTCATCGCCGCCGGAAGCATTGGCCTCAACGCCTGAACCTGAGCCTGATCCTGGTAAGGAGCTCGTGGTCCTGCTCGTTCTTGAGGAGCGCGCCCGCGAACGGAGGGAGCTTCTCCGAGAGGTCGATCGAGCCCAGCTCGGATTCGGTGACCTTTCCCACGATGAGGAGCTTGAGCCAGTCTATGAGCTCGCTCGTGGAGGGTTTTTTCTTGAGCCCGTCTATTTCCCGGAGTTCGTAAAAAACGTTCATCGCGTTCTCGACGAGCTTGCCTTCGAGCTTAGGGTAATGGACCTTCACTATGGCCTTAAGCGTCTCCCTGTCCGGGAAGCTGATGTAGTGGAAGAAGCATCTCCTGAGAAATGCGTCCGGCAGCTCCTTCTCGTTATTGGACGTGATAATTATAATGGGACGCTCATTTGCGCTTATAGTTTTCCTGAGTTCGTAACAGTAGAACTCCATCCTGTCGAGCTCCAACAGCAGGTCGTTCGGAAACTCTATATCGGCCTTGTCTATCTCGTCTATGAGCAGCACCACCTGCTCGTCGGATTCGAAAGCCTCCCAGAGCTTTCCCTTTTTTATATAATTGGAAATTTCGTTAACCCGTGTGTCCCCGAGCTGGGAATCGCGGAGCCTGGATACGGCGTCGTATTCGTAAAGCCCTTGCTGCGCGGTCGTCGTCGATTTTATGTGCCAGGTAATGAGCTCCTTTCCGAGGGCTTCTGCAACCTCGAACGCGAGCATCGTCTTGCCAGTCCCGGGCTCGCCTTTTATGAGGAGCGGCCTCTGGAGCGTTATCGACGCGTTAACCGCGAGATTCAAATCCCTGGTTGATATATAACTGTCCGTGCCTTCGAATTTCATTTGTTAAACCCCGTAACTATTTAGATTTCGTAATTGACCCGCTTATAAGATCAACGGTTCTCAGACCGGTTTTATCCTGCGTCAACTATAAAAATTATACTTTTTACAGAGGGTATTATCAAATAAAGACAGATCGAGACGGCTATCCGCCCTATCTTATCGGGCCCCGCCAATTACGCGGACCTGGAACAGGCTCCTGACATATCCTCAAATCCTGACTGACGGGTTTTCGTCATCCGCATGGAACGGCGGGGCGCTCACGACGCAGAGTCTGTTGTGCCCGGATGCGCTGACGACCTTATGATGTATCCCTTTTGAGACGACGATTAATTCGTTCGCGGACAATACTTCGCTCCAGGTCTTTTCCAGAGCCGGGTCATAGAACTCGAGCTCTAGCTCGCCGTCGAGAACGAAGTAGATCTCGTCGAACGTTTTGTGATAATGGGCCGTGGTGGGTTTAATGTCGACGGCGACCGCTATACCGAGCTTGTCGTAATCCTTACCGGTTATTATCTCCCTTATCTCGCCGCAGAAAGGGGAATGTATGACAAAATGGTCTGCAAGTTTTTTCGTTAGCATTAAGAGCCTCCCCCGATGCAAGGTCGGAAGAAAAATAAACGGAATTTATAGAGACAGCAATTTATTTCTCCGCGACGCGCTCGAGTATGCGGTAAAGACGGTCGACCATCGACCTCGGGTCTTCGAGATAACCGGCAGCGATAAGGGCGTTGTCGAATATCTGCTCGACTACGAGACGCGCTGTATCGGGATCTTTACCCTTTAGCACAGAAAGATTTTTAATAAGCTTATGGCCGGTGTTGATCTCGAGATTGACGGAATATTTGACATCTGCGTCCTTCTTCACGGCCTTCATCATGCGCCTCATTGAAGGTGTCATGAATTTATCGGCATTGAGCGCTATAGCAGGGCTATCGACGAGACGCGTGCTTACTCCCACTTCATTCACGCTATCCCCGAGCGTCTCCTTGATCCACCCGCAGAGATCCTTTGCATCGGCCTCCGCCAAAGGGTTTTCGCCGGGTCCGGCAGCCCCTGCCCCGAGCTCTATGTCGGCATTGTCAGCGGAGACGAGGGGCTTGCCCTCGAATTTCCCGAGGCTCGTCATGACGAATTCGTCTACGGGCTCATACAGATAAAGCACTTCAAGCCCGCGCGCCCTGAAAGCCTCCAGGTGAGGGCCAGCCTCGATCATGTCCCTCCCGGGGGAGTAGAGGTAATAAACCTCATCCTGGCCGTCCTTCATCCGTGTAATGTAATCTTCAAGCGTCGTGAGCCCGCCCTTTTCCGTGGCGGAAGATTCGTAACGCAGCAGCTTCGCGAGCTGCCCGGCGTTCTTAATATCAGAGACGACGCCCTCCTTTATAAATATGCCGAATTGTTTGTAGAATTCATCGTATTTACCGGGGTCCTTCTTCGATTCGTCTTCGAGCATCTTGATAAACCGTCCCGTTATCACCTGCCCTATCCTCTTCGCGAGCGCCGAGTCCTGCATAGTCTCGCGCGAGATATTGAGAGGGAGGTCGGCGCTGTCGACGACCCCTTTCAGAAACCTGAGCCAGTCGGGCAGTAATCCTTCGGGCTTTGTATCGATCAGTATCTTCTTGCAATAGAGGCTTACCCCGGGATCGGTTTTGCCGAATCCCCACCTCTCAGGGTTTTCCCCGGGAACGAATAGGAGGGCGTTAATCTCGAGCGGGGCTTCAGAGCTGAAATGGAGTCTGAAGAGAGGGTCGTCGAACGCGTCGGCCTGGAATTTATAGAACTCGCTATATTCCTCGTCCGATATATCCCCCTTGCTTCTCATCCATATGGGCTGGATCTTATTGATCTGCTCCCCGTCGAGCATTATCGGGAACTGAACGAAGCTCGAATAGTGGGTGAGCACACCCTTCACGCGCTCGGCATCAGAAAACTCCTTCGCGTCTTCTTTCAGGCGAACAATAATTTTTGTACCCCGCCTTTCCCCCTGGACAGCCTCGATTTCATAACCGCCCCCGCCGTC
>DATIET010000091.1:0-8166 GCA_035455615.1 Thermodesulfobacteriota bacterium | reverse complement strand
CGCTCGAGTACCTCCCGGGCCAGCTTCTCCGCCTTGTCTATGCCGTCCACGGTCTCTCCGGATATGAGCTTAAGGGCCTCCTCCCCGATCTCGAGCGTTATATCATAGTTCTTCCTCTTACTTTTCTCGAACTCGGCGAGCGGAAATATTACGTTGTCGATAAACCTCGAGAACGCGCTCATCGTTCTCCTCCTGACCTTGCCGTAGCCCTTGACCATGGAGGCGCTCTTCGCTACGAGACATCCGACCCTGTAATCGAGGGACGTATAGTATTTCACGGATTCCCTGTACTTCTTTATTAATACATGCTCTTTTCTGTACCGGAACGAGTGTCTCCTCATGGATTTCATCTTCGTAAGGAACCAGAACAACGCGTATCCCGAGAACGACGTGGTAGTCGGGGTCTGACCGAACGTGAGCGGTTTTTTCCTGGGCCATAGTTTTTTGAATAAACCCGTTTGAATAAACCGCACTATCGGGGCGACGAGGAAATAGGGCAGGAGCCCGTATAACTCTTCGGCGTCGGGCTTGAGGTAATCGATAACCTTGAAGACCTGGTCGTCCCGGAGCCTCATCTCCTCTTTAATCCTTTTGAACCTGTCCGATTTTATCTTGAGATCGGCCACGCGTATCCCGTCTTCGTAGCTCATGAGTAAAGCCAGGTTCTTCGCGTAGTGCTCCGTGAGCTTGGACCCTCCGCCTTTCGACCTCTCGTCTATTTCATAGACGACCCTTACCTCTTCCATGTATTCGTCCGCGTATCCGGCGTCCTGGTATTCGAGCAGCCTGAATACCGACTCCGCCAGTATCTCTCTCAGGTTCGAGGGGAATTCTGACTCGATCCTCGAGACCTTTCCGAGGTATTCCTCCCTGTCGTAGTCCTCGAGCTTGTCGGCCCTCTCCCGTATGAAGCCGTCCCAAACCAAGGCGGGTTTCTTCTGCTCCGGGCTCTTCCGGGAGGACACATGCTCGTATCCGACTTCGAACGCTCTTAGACTCGCCTTAACCGAAACCCCTACCTTCTCGATCGATTCAACGAACGATTCCCTCCTGAGCGGCAGCACGCCCGAAGCGGAAACCGCGCCGAGGAGGATCGCGTTGACCGCGAGCTCGTCCATGCCGTTTTTCCTGGATAGTTCGAGTGCGTCGAGCTCTATGAATCTCGACGAAAACGAGGAGGCTATCTTTCTCAGGTTCTCGTCCGCATATATACCGCTTCCGACAGGCATTTTCTCGAGAGTCGAGAATACCCTGTGCGTGCTCGTAACTATGGTCGTTTTATCCGACCCGTAGCCCAATTGAAGCGCCCTGCCGAGCTCGAGGAATTCCTGCGAGATAATTACGTCCACCTCACCGGGGACCGGGAATTGCGCGAAGATAACCTGCCTGTTCCCGGAGGCCGACCTGGGGTGCGCCTCCATGTAGTAAACCGTGGACCCTCCCCTCTGAGAGAGGCCGGGGAGGCTTATACCCTGCACGTCATAATCCTCGAGGAAGAATGCCTGAACCAGCCATTCCGTGAGTACGCCGCCGCCCTGTCCGCCGACAGCAGGTATGAATATTTTTATTAAATCGCTCTTATTCTGCATCACGAATCAGAAATGCTCTATCAAAGAAATACTACAACAATTTTTACGACTTCCACAAACCTAAAATCCGCTTAAACAAATTCTATTTCATAAAAAAAAGAACGGAGAAACAATAATTAATGTTCGGCGAGAGAAACGAAAGGATTATTGTCACAGTCAGCCTGCCTTTGGGACTCCAGTATAAGATGCTTTGACGGGGGCTGTCTATCTAACCCGACCAGCCGTTCCGTGAAACAAGGTGAAGCAGCGAACGGTTTATTTTAGCCCCGATCCGGTCGAAGAACGACGGGTTGTCTATTATCTCCACTCTGTAGAAGGAGGGGCAGAGAACGGCGGCGTGCGCTATCTCTCCGCAGAGTCCGCAGCCTACGCACGAGTGCTCTATGTGCGCCACCGGGTCCTCCCTGAGTATCGTGGGGCTCGGCTTGAGCGTGAGCGAAGGGCACCCGTTGAACCTCATGCACGAGTGGTCGCCCGTGCAGACATCGGGATCGACGCCTAATTTCTTCTGCACAATGCGCCTGCCACTTTTTATATTCGTTTTCAGAACTATTTTTTCCCTTCTGGTCTTCTCAAGCTGGCACTCGCCCCTGGAGATAATGACTCTCAATCCCTCGTCCTCTTCATAAGCCTCGCTCAGCACCTCTATAGATTCCCTGAGGTCGTACGGGTTCACCGTTTTGATCCACCTTACACCGGCACCCCTCAGCGCTTTTTCTATGTCCATGCCGACCCCTTCCTGCCTCATGTTCTTGCCCGACGCCGGGTTCTCGTGGTGCCCGGTCATAGAGGTCCAGAAATTCTCGAGAATAATCAGTATGGCGTTCTGGTTGTTATACACCGCGTTCGCGATGCTCGTCGTGAGCCCGCTGTGCCAGAACGTGCCGTCTCCCATGAACGATATGACTCTCTTGTTCGCCATTCTCGAGAGCGCGCCCGCGGAAGCGAGACCTATGCCCATGCCGGTAATCGAGTTACTGAGGTCGAACGGCGGGAGACCGCTCATCGAATAACATCCTATGTCGGACGCGTAGTACGATCTGCCGAAGTCCTCTTCGAGTATTTTTATCGCGGTGAAGATCGGCCTTTCAGGACAACCCGTACAGAAAACGGGGTTCCTCTTCGTGACGGGCTGCTTTAAAAAGTTGGCGGCTCTGTCCTTGTGTTTCTCGGTGAATTCGCTTCTCTCTTTTATCCTCTCTTTCTCGTAATCGGAAAGTGTATTCTTGAGCAGGAACTGTCCGACGCCCTTTGCGATATGGTCGGGCGTATATTCCCCGGCCTGTGGGAGAATATCCTTCCCGAATATATCGAGGCCGAGCTTCGCCCTCTGCGCGATAGCCCTTATATGTTCTTCCATGAGATTGGGCATGCCTTCTTCGACTATAAGCACGGCTTTCTTGTCACGGAGGAAGAGTATTATTTCCTCGGGCACGAGCGGGTTAGTAACGTTCAGGTTGAGTATCGGTATCCTGCACTCGCCGTAAAGGCTCGCCTCTCCCAGGTTAAAGAGGCACCTCATCAGGGAGTTGTATATCATCCCGTGAGTGATAATCCCCATACTGCTGTCGGTGCCTTCGAAGAACTCGTTCAGCTTCCTCTCGAGTATGAACCTTTTCGCGGCTGGCAGCCTTTCGTGGTATTTCTTCTTTTCATGGTCGAACGTAAAAGGAGGTAGAGGGATTTTTTCGAGATCGGTAATGAGGTCGTCGAGCCGGTTGATCATGCTGATCTTCGGGTCCTTATTGTCCCGGCATGACATATTGCTCATTATATGGGCTACCCTGGTAGACAAAAGAAACATGACGGGCATATTCGAGTATTCCGATAGCTCGAAACCGGCCTCGACCATCTTGGCCACTTGTCCGAGGTCACCCCTCGGATCGATCACTGCCATCGTTGACTTAAGCGCGAACGGCAGCGCCCTTTCGGCTACGCACGTGCTGTCGCAGCCGTAATCTTCCCCGACAATTATCAAAGCCCCGCCCGTGACCCCGGACGAGGATATGTGTGAAAGGGCGTCCGAAGCGACATTCGTGCCCACTATCTTCCAGTTCACGGAGCCTCTTATCGGATAGCTGATCGA
This sequence comes from Thermodesulfobacteriota bacterium, assembly GCA_035455615.1. Taxonomy (GTDB): domain Bacteria; phylum Desulfobacterota_D; class UBA1144; order Nemesobacterales; family UBA2774; genus 2-12-FULL-53-21. Next base: position 4,491 of record DATIET010000091.1, on the reverse strand, counting down.
CGCTGACAGCAGCGACGCGGCGGACGCCTCGTTGCCGGAGCAATCGAAGTATATTCCCTTTTTTTTGAGTACAGGTTCGTAAGCGTCGGAGATGACATCGATGAGCCTGGCCGTCGGAGAGCCCGGATAACCACCGAGGTAACTCACCCCCGACTGGAGGAATGCCTTGAGTATAGCAAGCGGGGTATCCCCGTAAAGAGTTTCCCCTTCGCCGTAATTCAACTGTTCGAGCAGTTCTTTCGAGTAACCCATGACAACTCCCGTTCCGAAGCCCGTTCTCGACCCCGGCGTCTATAATCTACCAGATAAGGGGCGGATATACCAGAATAACCCCCCCGGCGGGTATGCTTATCTTCATAATCCCGGAATCTCCAAACTATCCCTTATCATGAAGAAATAATCTCTGAGCGCTTCCTCCTGCTCCAAGGTGACTACGTGAAATGGCCTTTTCATCTTTACGACGTCGAGAGCCGTACCGGGGTCTATCCTCATATGATGCATAAGAAAGCAGGCGAGCATTAAATTAGTCCTCCCCATCCCTGCATAACAATGAACTGCCACACGCCTGCTTTCGGCGAGCCGGTCATTGACGAATTCAACGAATTCCATGAAGTCCTCCAGCCCCGGGGCCTTGAAGTCGTTGACCGGTATGTGCTTCACTATAAAGCCTTCGTATTCCCTGGCATACTCTTGTTCCTCGAGGTTCACTATTACGCTGATCCCCTCCCTTCTCAGGAACTCGAGGTCGTCCTCAAAGCTGCTGAACTGCCCCGGCCTTTCCATACCCGCAATCATACCCTCGACTACCCATGAGAACCTTTCCGGCACTGTCACGATCTCCTTTTCTTAAGCTCGGCAACGTATATATCTGCCCGTCTGGTCGGCTCGGGTATCCTGTATCCTCTCGCGCACAGAAGGGCGATCTCATTCGCCGACTCCGTATCGATCCTGTGGCCCGGAGAAACGAAGACTGGTTTCGTATTATCCCTCGTCCTCAGGACCGAGCCAATCACGTCCCCTTCCTTCGACATCAAAGGGCTGGAGGAACCCCTTTTCTCCCCCGGTTCGTCGTAAATGCCGTAAAGCCTCTTTTTTGCGATCCCCATAGCGGGTATATCCAGTAATACGCCCACGTGGCATGCGATACCGAAACCCCTCGGATGCGCTATCCCCTGGCCGTCAATAATAAGGAGGTCGGGCCTCTGTCCCAGTTTTTTGAACGTCTCTATAATAGCCGGCCCTTCTCTGAAGGCGAGCAAGCCGGGTATGTAGGGGAATCTTTCGTCGCTCACAGTATAAACCCGCTCGATCTCGGCGAGGTCGGGGTATGAAAACAATATAATCCCGCATATGAGTTTATTCTCGCTCGTGAGAATCGAAAGATCGGCTCCCGCGACCGTCTTTAGCTCTCCGAACTGCCTCTCTCTTATAACTATTTTGCTTAATTCTCTCTGGACGTCGAAGGCGCGGGCGGCCGAGTGCGGACCTCCCCGGTATAGGTCTTCGAGCAGTCCGGCGTCAATGATACCCATAGATATCCCCTATCACCCTCTTGAACCTGGGGGCATAAATAAGCTCGAAGGCGAGCTCTTTCCCCGGGAAGAGTCTGAGTGCAAAACTCCTGACTTTTTCAAAATGCTCGAGAGCCTCATCCCTCGTCAAATTTGTCTGATACATGAGGGATATGGTGAGGTCGACCATCAGGCGGAGGAGTCTCAGCTTCCTGTTTTCTTCGGCTATTTCTTCGGGTCTGGGAATCTGCTTTTCCATGGTAACCACCGCCTGAGGATGATCAATTGACTATAGAAGTATACATGAAGCGCTCAGAGGGATTAACTTATTTTCGATGCTTCCGAAGCGTCAGTATTTGTCCGTGACAATAAAATTCGGTAGAATCAAACGGCATCGACTAAACCTTCAGGATATATGAAATGAAGCTCAGAATGGCATTCATCATGGACCCGGTGGGGACTATAAATGTTGAGAAGGATACTACCTACGTCCTCATGCTTGAAGCCCAGTCGAGGGGGCACGAGGTCTATTACCTGGAGCTTAAAGACCTCTACGTAAAAAACGCGAAGGCGTACGGCAACGCCGCCCGGATAAGCCTTAAAAGGGACGCCGACTACTATAAGCTCGGCGGGAGCGAAACGGTCGAGATGGAGACGTTCGATGCGGTGTGGATGAGGAAAGACCCGCCGTTCAACCAGGACTACATATACGCGACTTATATACTGAGCCTCATAGACCCGGGCAAAACGAAGGTGATAAACGACCCGAGGGGTATAAGGGAGTCGAACGAGAAGCTCTATACGCTCTATTTCCCCGAATGGATACCGAGCTCGGTAGTGACCAAGGATATCGGGCAGCTGAGTAAATTCCTGACGGAGGCGGGTGGGGAAATCGTCGTGAAGCCGCTCGATGGCCACGGTGGTGAAGGGGTCTTCTACGTCCGGGAAGGCGACAGGAACTCAAACGTAATACTCGAGACCATAACCAATTTCGGAAAACAGTACGTGCTGGCTCAAAAATTTATTAAAGAAGTGAGCGAGGGCGACAAGAGGATAATACTCTTAAACGGAGAGCCGCTCGGAGCGGTGCTGAGGGTGCCGAAGCCGGGCGGAGAATTCAGGTGCAACTTCCATTCGGGGGGGAGCCCGGCCAAATCGGAGCTCACCGGGAGGGATCTGAAAATTTGCAAAGCCCTCTCCCGTAGGCTCAGGAAGGACGGCCTCTATTTTGTAGGTATAGACGTCATCGGGGGATATATAACGGAGATTAATACGACGAGCCCCACGGGTGTACAGGAGATAAACAGGCTCAACGGAGTGAAGCTCGAAACGGACGTAATCGATTTCGCAGAAGGGCTATGCTCGCATTGAGTCTTTGGTTATTCCCCGCTGTATACCGATGCCGGGACAGAATTATCGGGAGGACCGAATGAAAATCACTAGAGACGACGTCATTAAGGTCGCGGAGCTGGCAAGGCTAGAATTCAAAGAGGATGAGCTCGGCAAATTCACGGAGCAGCTCGGAAATATTCTTACGTATATCGGAAAGCTGAACGAGCTCGACACAAAAGACATCGAGCCGACATCCCACGTGCTCGACCTCGCAACGCCCCTAAGGGAAGATACAGCCGAAGAGTGGCTCACGGTCGGAGAAGCGCTCGAGAACGCGCCTGAGCAGGAAGACGGGTTCTTTGTCGTCCCGCAGGTAATTGAAGACTAAGGAGAGATTTGAATGGAACTCCCTTTTTTATCGATAGGGGAAGCCTCCAGGCTTATAAGGAAAAAGGAGATTTCCCCGAAGGAGCTTACCGAGTCGGTCCTCGACAGAATCTCGAAGCTCGAAGGAAAGCTCAATTCCTATATCACGGTCATGGGCGAGAAGGCAATAGATGCCGCGAGGACGGCGGAAAACGAAATTTCATCGGGCTCATACCGCGGCCCTCTTCACGGCATACCAATCGGACTTAAAGACATATTCGTCATGAGGGGCGTCCCCGCTACGTGCGGGTCGAAGATGCTCGAGAACTTCTTCCCCCCCTACAACGCGACTGTCACGAAAAAGATTCTCGATGCGGGCGCGGTCATTGTCGGCAAGAACAACATGGACGAGTTCGCAATGGGCTCATCGACCGAGACCTCCTACTTCGGCCCGTCGAAGAATCCCTGGGACGTAGAGAGAGTGCCCGGAGGCTCGAGCGGCGGGTCGGCGGCGGCTACTGCAGCCTCACTCTGCCTGGGGTCAATAGGCACCGACACCGGGGGGTCTATAAGGCAGCCGGCCTCCTACTGCGGCGTCGTCGGAATGAAGCCCACCTACGGGCGCGTGAGCAGGTTCGGCATGATAGCGTTCGCGTCGTCACTCGACCAGGCGGGCCCCATAACGAAGACAGTCGAGGATACAGCCCTGATCCTGAATGCGATATCGGGACACGACCCGAGGGACTCGACGTGCGTTAATACCCCGGCGCCCGATTTGACTCTGAGCCTGAAAGACAGCTTAAAGGGTGTGAAAGTGGGGGTGCCCGGGGAGTACTTCATTCCCGGCATGGACAGAGAGGTGGAAGAGGCCGCGAAAAAGGCGATCGCGCTCGTCGAAGACCTCGGCGGCGAGATAATCGACATATCCCTGCCGCATACGGAATATGCGGTCCTGACTTACTACATAATCGCCCCTTCCGAGGCGAGCTCGAACCTCGCACGATACGACGGCGTGAAGTACGGCTTCCGGGCGGCCGGCGCCGGGACGCTCCGGGACATGTACCTGAAGACCAGGGCCGAAGGGTTCGGGAACGAGGTCAAGAGGAGGATAATGCTCGGAACCTATGCCCTGTCCGCAGGTTATTACGACGCCTATTACCTGAAGGCCCAGAGGGTGAGGACGCTCATAAAAAGGGACTTCGACGAGGCTTTCAAAAAGGTAGATGTAATCATGGCCCCTACTGCACCGGAGGTCGCGTTCAGGTTCGGCGAAAAAACCGGC
>DATIET010000090.1:0-5585 GCA_035455615.1 Thermodesulfobacteriota bacterium | reverse complement strand
AGGGAGCAGGCACTATGGACCGGAGAGATTTCTTAAAGTTCCTTGCACTGGGCGGAACCGGAGCTGCATTGCTTAAAGGCGATTTTGCTTTTGCGGGCATTGACACGGACCTTCAGGGAGACGCCAACGCAAACAACACAATAAACACATTGTTCGATAGTTGGAGCTCTCAGGTGATGTTTCAAAGGAAGCCGTATCGATATCCTTACGGCGTTAGTCACCCACAAGTAACCAAACGGCGCCTGAATACAGTCCTGGGCGCTATTAAGAGTTATGGGCTTTCCACTGGAGTAGAATGGAATGTGCGTTACACTGATTCTCGAATAAGACCGGAGAGCCTGGAGAATGTGGATGTGTACGTCAGCCTAACCCGTTATATTAATCAGCCCAACCCGCCGCCCGTTGGCACAGGTTTTTCATATGGAGATTCCGAGCTCGCGGCACTGGAAGATTTTGTCAGTCAGGGCGGGGGGATTCTCCTTATGAGCGACCATGGCGCAACTGAAGAGATTCCAAATTGGACCGAAAACGATGCCGCTCTTGCCAGCGTGTTTGGAATTACACTCAGGAACATCTTTGTCACCCACATAGATCCGGAACATCCGGATCGCCCTGAGTATATGGTGATGAAGATGGATCCGGATTTGCCGGAAGATGCCAGTTATCTTGCCAACCAGGTTGCGCACGTTTCCGCACACGATTCCTGCATAATGTTGCCGCCTCCTGAATTTACTCCTCTCGTAAAGTTTCCCGAAGGGTCAACCGCTTTTGATATAGCTGTAAAACATGATATCGAATTGCCGAATCACTATTTCTCGATATTGGTTCCCTATGGTCAAGGGAAGGTTATCGTAGTGGGCAACTCGGGAATGGTGGGAGATTATGGATCCCCGGATCCGGCTCCGGGGCTAATAACCGTGGAGAACAACCTGATGTTCTTTCTAAATTGCGTTACATACCTGGCTGGACACACTTGTATTCCGGAACCCGGTCAGGGGCCATGTGACTTTTTTACTTTCTAGTAAGTATTCGTTAGGAAGAGTTACAGAGTCGGATTATATTCTCATGGCCGGCTGCTGCATCCTCTCAATGCCTTTTCACAAAGCATTATATCGACTTAACCATTCCAGATTCTTAATGGGGAGCAGTATATGCGTGCTGAATTAATGTAGTTCCTGTTCTAATAACGAATCCATTTGTCCGGTTAACAACAAGGAACAAGCAATAAGTTGATGATATTATTGGCTCCGGCGGAGAGATTCGAACTCCCGACATGGTGATTAACAGTCACCCGCTCTGCCAGCTGAGCTACGCCGGAACCGATTTTTATTAGCTCTAAGTTAAGCAGAATAATCTATACATAAGGAGTATATGAGTCAAGAGTTTTTAGTCAATTCCATATGTATAACGATCACGGCGCCTTACGCCGTCAAAGAAATCGCCGGTTGATTAGCACCCCCCCGAAACGTATACTAATTCATACTTCTCGATAAACAAGCTGGCCAAATGTCTCAAGACACAGAAAAAAAGAAAGAAAAGAAACACGCGAGCACCCTGCTCCCCGCACATACAACGTCCCTCCACCGGTACCTTGCGGAGATAAGCAATTACCCCGTTCTGAGCCGGGAGGAAGAATTCAACCTCGCCAAAAAGTACAGGGACGAGGGCGACCTCGACGCCGCTAGGAAGCTCGTCACCTCCAATCTGAAATTCGTCGTGAGGGTCGCGAACGAATATAAAAACTACGGGTTCAGCACGATGGACATCATACAGGAGGGGAACGTCGGGCTCATGCACGCGGTCAAGGGGTTCGACCCTACCAAGGGCTACCGCCTGATCTCCTACGCCGTCTGGTGGATAAGGGCCTATATCCAGAACTACATCATAAAGAGCTGGAGCCTCGTAAAGGTTGGCACGACGCAGGCGCAGAGGAAGCTTTTTTATAAACTCCGCTCGACGAAGAAAGAGCTCGAGATGGGCGGCGAGGCGCTCAGCACCGAGGACTACAGAGAGCTTGCCGAAAGGCTCGACGTGCCGGACGAGGCGGTGATCGAAATGGAGCAGAGGATGGGCAGCAAGGACCTTTCCCTCGATGCCGAACTCACGAGCGAAAAGGACGCGTCACACCTAGACTTCCTCACCGGCGGGGACGCCAATCAGGAAGAGCTCCTGACGAAAGCCCAGGAGGAAGAAACAGTCAGGAAGGGAATGGCCGTCGCTCTCAAAACACTCAAGGACAGAGAGAGATACATAATCGAGAAGCGCGTATTGTCCGATCAGCCCCTGACGCTCGAAGAGCTCGGAACCAAATTCAATATATCGAGAGAACGAGTCAGGCAGATAGAAAGCGCCGCGCTCAAGAAGATCAAAGACGTACTGGAAGAAAAGGGAATAAGCAAGTAAGCCACTCCGCGGATCAGGCAGCGGCCAGGATTTCAAAGACCTTTTCAAGCGCCTCGTGGAGCTTTTCCGGGTTGTTCCCACCGGCCTGAGCCATGTCCGGCCTTCCCCCGCCCTTCCCGCCAATCAGGGGCGCAAGCTCCTTCACTATGTTGCCCGAGTGGTATTTCTTGTGCAGGTCGCTCGTAACGCCGACCAGCAGGTATGCCTTGCCATCGTCTTTCGCGCCCAGCACGGCTACGCCGGAGTTTAGCTTGCTCCTGACGTCGTCCCAGACCTTCCTCAGCTGATCGGGCCCGGCATCGGGTATCTCCACCGAGAGGACGTTTAACCCGTTCACGTTCTTCACGTTCTCCATTATGTCCCCGGTCCTCTCGCTGAGCATCCTGCTCTTGACGGTATCGAGCTCTTTTTTTATGGTCTCATTCTCTTCCACGAGCCTGCCGATCCTGGGTATTACGTCAGATTCGGGCACCCTCAATATCCGCGAGGCTTCGAGGAGCTTGTCCTCAATCCCCCTCATGAAGTTCCATGCGGATTCGCCCGAGAGAGCCTCGATACGCCTCACTCCGGCGGCCGAAGCGGTTTCCCCGACTATCTTGAACAACCCGGCTTCGCCCGAAGATTCGAGATGAGTCCCCCCGCAGAGCTCCCTGCTGTAATCCCCGATGCTCACGACCCTCACCCTGTCCCCGTATTTCTCCTGGAAAAACGCCATGGCCCCCTTTTTTATCGCCTCGTCGTAGGGGACGTCGGGATCGGTGACGACCTTGTCGTCCCACCTTATCCTCTCGTTGATGATGTCCTCGATCTTCCTGAGATCCTTATCGTCTATCGACGAATGGTGAGTGAAGTCGAACCTGAGCCTGCCTGGCGCAACGAGCGAGCCCGCCTGGCCCACGTGCTTTCCGAGGACCTCCCTCAGCACCGCATGAAGTATGTGTGTCGCGGAATGGTGAGTCTCCGCGCCGTGCCTCAGTTTTTCGTTAACCTTTAATCCGACTTCGTCCCCTACCCAGAGGGCGCCTTTCTTTACTACGGCGTGATGCACGATAATATTGGGGAGGGGCTTCTTCGTGTCGGTGACTTCGGCTGTCCCGCCTTCGCCTTCCATGATCCCCCGGTCGCCGACCTGCCCTCCCGATTCACCATAAAAGGGCGTCCTGTCCGTTATAATGTCGACCTTGTCGCCTGCGTTCGCGCTGTCGACCAAAACGCCTTCTTTGATTATCGCGGTTATTCTTCCAGTATCGCGTGTCTTTCCGTATCCCGTGAACGTAACAGTGAGTCCGCCCGATACGAATTCTTTATATAGTGGCTCGAGACCCTCTTCTCCCGCTCCCTTCCAAGCTTTCCTCGACTTTTGCCTCTGCTTCTCCATCTCCGCTTCGAACCCGGCATTATCTAGCGAGAGCCCGCGCTCGCGGGCGATGTCCTCGGTGAGGTCCACCGGGAAGCCGAACGTGTCGTAGAGTTTGAATACCACGTCCCCGGACAGGACCTTCTCCTTACCGATCTTCGCGATCTCCGCGTTAAGCAGTTCGAGGCCCCTGTCTATCGTTTCGAAAAACCTCTCTTCTTCGTTCTTGACGACCTCTGCGACAAAACCGATCCTCTCGTCGAGCTCGGGATATGCGCCCTTCATTATATCCCTGACCCTGCCCGTGATCCTGTAGAGGCAGGGCTCTTCGATCCCCAGCATCTTCGCATGCCGGACGGCGCGCCTCAATATCCTTCTCAGCACGTATCCCCTGCCCTCGTTAGACGGGAAAACCCCGTCCGAAATAAGGAACGTTACGGCGCGGGCGTGGTCGGCTATCACCCTCATGGATACGTCGGTTGATGAATCGTCCCCGTACCGTTTCCCCGCTATTTCTTCCACGTTTGAAATAATGCCCCTCAAGAGGTCCGTTTCATAGTTGCTCCTGACGCCCTGGAGCACGGCGGTGATCCTCTCTAACCCCATGCCCGTGTCTATGCTCGGGTTGGGAAGCGGGTTCAGTTTGCCCGACTTGTCCCTGTCATACTGCATGAACACGAGGTTCCAAAGTTCGAGGAACCTGTCGCATTCGCATCCCGGGGCGCAGTTGCTTTTTCCGCAGCCGAAATCTTCGCCCTGGTCTATTATTATCTCGGAGCAGGGACCGCACGGGCCGGTATCGCCCATCGCCCAGAAGTTATCCTTCTCCCCCATCCTGACTATTCTATCGGACGGAAGTCCGTCTACGTTCCGCCACAGTAGGGCCGCCTCGTCGTCGTCAGTGAAAACCGTAACCCAGAGCTTTTCCTTGGGGAGCTTGAAGACCTCAGTGATCAGCTCCCAGGCGAACTCTATGGCATCCTTCTTGAAATAATCCCCGAAAGAGAAGTTGCCGAGCATCTCGAAAAACGTGTGATGCCTCGACGTGTAGCCTACGTTCTCGAGGTCGTTATGCTTCCCTCCGGCCCTGACGCATTTCTGTGAAGACGCGGCTCTCTTGTAGTCCCGTTTTTCGAGGCCGAGGAACACGTCCTTGAACTGCACCATTCCGGCGTTCGTGAAAAGGAGCGTCGGGTCGTTTTTGGGAATGAGCGAAGAGCTCTTCACGACCGTATGTCCCTTGCTCCCGAAATATTCAAGAAACCTGTTTCTTATCTCCGAACCTGTCATATGACTGAAATTCCTGTGTTTGTTTTTATACTATATAACCGCCTGTGCGGCGCTCTTTTCATTCTTTATCTTTCTGGCCGGGTATTCGGCGGCGAGCTGACCGCACGCCCCGAGTATATCCCGTCCGCGGCTTTTCCTTATCCTGACGTTCAATCCGAACGACATCAGAATCTCCTGGAAACCGAGCACCCTCTCCCGCGTCGGCGAGCGGTAAGGCAGGGGGCCCGCTTCGTTGAACGGAATGAGGTTCACCTTGCAATTAATACCGCTCAGCAGGTGACCGAGATCGTAGGCGTCCCTGTCCAAATCGTTGACCTTGCTGAGTAAGACGTATTCGAACATTAGCGCCTTTCTCGGGGGCACAGGGAATTTAACGCTCGCCTTTATCAGCTCTTTTATCGGATACTTCTTATTTATAGGCATGATGACGTCCCTCAGCTCGTCCCGCGGCGCGTTCAGGGACACGGCCAGGTTTACCGAGACCTGCTCGCCAAGCTCCTTGATCCTGGGAACGATCCCCGAAGTCGAAACCGTG
>DATIET010000089.1:0-5979 GCA_035455615.1 Thermodesulfobacteriota bacterium | reverse complement strand
TCTATCATAGTCCAGAGGTATAGACTGCAGAAATACTGGAATTCCAAACTCGTCGGCGTGATAAAAATGCCCGACGGACAAATCGTGTACTACGTATTCACGATCGAGGAATGACGGCTGCGGGACCGGGTTTGCAATATGCCGCTCGTTTTCAATATACTCTTATTACATAAGGCACAGGAGGAATACGATGGGCGCACCGAAGAAAAGCTATCTGCTCAAGGCCGGGGAAATAAAAAAGATGGAGAAGAGGTTCTCCCACCCGTGGAACCCGAAGTCCGAGATAATAGGGACGAGGCTCGGCGCAAAGACCGGGCTAAAGAGGACGGGGGTGAACATCGCCGCGATCCCGCCCGGAAAGGAGTCCTTCGTATACCACGCGCACCAGTTCGAGGAGGAGTGGATTTACATACTCTCTGGGAACGGGGTCGCAGAGATAGACGGAAAGGAATACAAAGTAGGGCCCGGGGACTTCATGGGGTTCCCGACTCCGGGGGTAGCGCACAACATGCGTAATGACGGGAAGAAGGACCTCGTGTATCTCATGGGCGGGGAGAGCCGAGAGCACGAGATGGTCGAGTATCCGAAGCTCGGCAGGAAGCTCATAAGGACCGAGGACAAGGTCGAGGTCTTGAAGGTCTCCGACTTGAAGGACTTCAAATTCTGGGAGTAATTATATCTCCAAGTCTTGTTTCTAGGGTGAAATTCACTATCCTCGATCGTTTCTTCATGCAAACAGGCTAGTTGTATAATTGACCGTCCGTTCCGCATTGATTTGTTCCGTCAGGTTGGTGTAAAATCTCTAGCTGGAGAGAGGCCGCAGCAGTATGCCTGACATAACTGATAGTCCCCCCGCGGGCGTGAAGTCCGATCTCGATTCACTGAACGACGCCCTCGACGCGACAATCCCCAGGAAGAAGAACGGTAAAAATCTGCTCATAGCGACGTGGAATATTCGCAAGTTCGGCTCGCTTACGAGGAAATGGACAGCCGCGTCCGGGGACACTCCCAAGAGGGATCTCAGGGGGCTGAGAGCGATATGCGATATAGTGAAGAGGCTCGACGTCGTAGCAATTCAAGAGGTTACGGGCGACCTCCGCGCGCTCAGGGACATGATGAAGTTCCTCGGCGACAGGTGGGCGTTTCTCATGACTGACATTACGCTCGGAAGCGCGGGGAACACGGAAAGGATAGCGTTCGTCTTCGATACCAAAAGGGTCAAGCCCTCGGGTCTCGCCTGCGAGCTCGTCATCCCTCCCGATTGGCTCGAGGAAATTCACGAAGACGCTTTGACGAAGCAGTTCGCGCGCACCCCTTACGCCGTGAGCTTCCTCTCGGGCAAGGCGACTTTCATCCTCGTTACGCTTCACATCAATTACGGCAAGTCCAAGGAGCGTATCCCGGAGCTAAGGGCTATAGCGCGGTGGATGGAAGACTGGGCCAAGAGATCGAGCAAGTGGCACCACAACCTGCTCACGCTCGGGGATTTCAACATCGACAGGAGGGGAGACAAGCTGTGGGAGGCGTTCGTATCCACGGGGCTGAGCGTGCCCGAAGCGCTGATGAACGTGCCTAGAACCATGTTCGAAGATCCGGAGACTCCGGACCTCGATTCGTTTTACGATCAGGTCGCGTGGTTCGCGGAAGGTGACAATAATCTGATAGACATGGATTTTGCAAGCGGTGGTTATGTGGATTTCCTCCCGCACGTTTACAAGGATCAGGAAATGACGAAGCAGTCAGTTTCGTACAGGATATCCGACCACTATCCTCTCTGGACCGAGTTCAAGACGGGCTGAGAAGCCCGAAGAAAAGGTCGAGGTCTTGAAGGACTTCAAGTTCTGGGAGTGAGGGGGGATTAGACTTCCGCAGGCGCCGGATCATCGCGGCGGTTGATACACTTTCCCGCTCCGGCTAAGAGATACAGCCAAGATGCTGTAATCACCTTTAGAAGAACGAAACTAACTATTTTTCGGTCTCGACGAAGCACCGCGTCGAGCACGTCCGAAGAATTCATGGGCCAACGCTCCAATTTACTGAGAAAACTCCATCATGCTGTCGGGTTTTTCAAGCGAGTGCAGACTCAAGTGCCAAGCCATGCTGTGAGCCTCGATCGTTCGCGGATCAAGCCGTCTTGATTGTAGTGATGCACGCAAAACATCGCCCAGGAATCTTCGAACGCCATCTCCAGGTCGCCCGTCACCGTGGTCGAGCCTCGTCCGATTTCCCCATACGTAAACTCGAAGCTGCCGCTCGGGCGTGCGATTGCAATATGGAATGGCTCGCCATTGAACTCGTTGATGATCGGTCGGGCGACACTAGTTACGACACCGGGAATGTCGACCTTGGCCGCTCTGCCCTCAAGGTCTACCTCCAGTTCGATCGGCAGAAACAGCGTCTGGAAAAACTCCGTGCATAAGGAACCGAAGACCGAGAAATGATTGCTGAGGGGTTTGCACGCCTTGCCCGAGATGATTGTCTCGAGAGCCCTACGTTGAGCGTCGTCTGCTCTCTCGTCGATCACGATCTGGCGCTTGCCGTTTCCCTCTGCAATCTCGCCGGGGAATTTGCAAATCAGCGCCCAATTCAGGCCTGCGAGCGGCGTGTCGTTGAAATGCCCTTCGACGATGGAGCCGACATAGGCGAACTGACAATTGTCATGTGTCGTAGGCTCGTTGAATTGACAGCCGCAGCTCACAGAACAATTGCAGTTGTCGTAGGAATGGCTCTTGAATTCCCACTGGTCAGGCATTTGTTTCACCTCCAAGGGTCATCGCTGCGATTCAGTAGAGTATATGAACGATCACTGGTGTCCAAGATACGCCGGGTGCGGCACGGCACGGGCTGAATATCCTGAACGTCGAACCACGATACGCGACTATTCCACCACTGTGATGCCTGCTACTGCCCCACTGCCGTCATTGACGGGAGCGCAGACTCACGTGCTAAGCCATGCTGAGAGCCTTGATCTGTCGCGGACCAACCCATCCTGATTGAAGTGGTGAACACAAAAATGCGCCCATGAATCTTCGAACGCCATATCCATATCACCCGTCACCGAGGTCGTGCCTAATCCGATTTCTGCATAGGTAAACTCGAAACTGCCGCTGGGACGCGCCAGCGCGATGTGGAACGGCTCACCATTAAACTCGTTGATTATCGGTCTGCCCCTGCTCCTCATGATGCCCGGTATATCAACCCTTGCGGTTCTGAGTTCCAGGTTCGCTTTGAGACCAATCGGCAGGAACAATGTCTCGCAAAATTCCGAGCATGTGGACGCGAATACGGAGAATAAATTGCTCAATGGTTTGCATGCCCCGCCTGAGATAATTGTTTCAAGTGCGACCCGTTGAGCTTCATCCGCACGTTCGTCGATAACGATCTGGCGTTTGCCATTTCCATCCTTGATCTCGCCGGGCCACTTGTACAGCCCCGCCCAATTCAGCCCCGCGAGCGGCGTATCGTTGAAATAGCCTTCAACGATGTTACCGACGAAGGCCGACTGGCAATATCCGTGGGTGCTAGGCAAGTTGAACTGGCAGCCGCAATTAACAGCGCAATTGCAGTTATCATAGGTTTCGCTCTTGAACAGCCATTGATCATTCATTCGCCGGTCCTCCCCTCAGTGAACCTCAAAAAAGGTTTGTTATGGCATCACTGCTGTCTAGGCGTTCAGCTTGAATGGTCGCTTACGGTTATATGTGGCCCGCCCTTCCCGCCGGGTGTCGGCCATCAGCCGTCACTCATCTCTGCCACATAACTAATAGTAGACTTCGCGAGATCAATAAAATTATACAACTTTTAGACTGTATAATCAATAAAATGTCAAGCCCCCGGGAAAGCCATTCCACCTTTTCTGTTAGATTTCTGACGGAGATCCCACATAATGTTATTGATAAAAATAGATTGAGAGCATTTGCATTCTTCAACTTAAACCGGGCTTGACAAAAGGGGAGCAGTACAGGTAAACGAAAGAGAGCTTAGTCATCAACTAGACAAGTGGGTCGAATATTACAACAGAAATTACCTGCATTCAGCACATGGATACCGCTCACCAATTCAGGCGGAAGAGAGGTATTACAAGAACCATGATTCGCATAAGAACGCAGCCTGACAACAGGGCAGCTGCTCAGATTACCCTACAATCTATAAAATGGCTTTCATGTTCATAGACCCTTACTGCTCAACATCTTCAGACGGCTTTATGTCCTGTACGTTCCCCAGAGAGGATTTTACGCTAAGGTAATATTTCCCCCTGAACCTGACATCTTCGGGAATGTCGTTTTGCTGCACCACCAGCTTGTATTCTCCGGTTGACGGCAAAGTCGTTGTGATTTCTATGGGCAGGGCATCCGTTCTGGATTCTATCGCAGTACTCCCGTTTTGAAGAATCAGAGTAGCCTGCTCTCCGCTATACCCCGCCTCGGGGATTTTTTCAAGAGTAATTACTACATGTTCTCCCTCAGTGCCCTGGATACTCCAGGTATCACGGTCTCGTTTCGGCTTAGTGTTGTCATCCCCGAGGGCTGCCTGCGTCGTTGATGTGTCGGACTCTCCGGCGAGGCCGGCCTGTGCGGCCGATGCGTCGGAGGGATTATCCGGAGTCACAGTAAGTGAATTCTCAGTGAATGTAATATATACCGCGGTATCCCCTTTTGCGAGCGTAAAATTCCCCCCAATGCAATCCACTGGCGTTGGCGACTGAACGGGACCGGAGCAGTCGGAAACATCGTTTGACAGACAACACTTCCAGGTACCGTAGGGGGAGAATATATCGACATCTACCGTATAAAAGTTATAGTCAACGGCTCCCTCCTTTATAAGACATGATTCACTTGAGTTCAATTCGCAGGCGGCCCTCCACGGACCATGGCAACATATACTCGTATCTTCGCCGCTATTATTCGTGGCGTAGAAAGGTATGTGCTCCAGAGAATACGCTTTGTAAGGTAAAGCCGGAATAAAACTCAAAGCTAAAGTTATAAACAGATATCTGAAAAGATTCATGAAAATCCCCTCCTTTAAGTAATACAATAACCTCGATTTTTTATCGGATAAAATAAAGCTCCTTATTCACTCATCCTGATCAGCTTTCATCATTGTAATAGCCTTATGTAGAATTAAAACAAACAATACTACAATTGCAAGGGGAGATTTAAGCAAGGAAATCTCCAATAGGATTTATACTTGGAATTACCAGTATTAATTACATTCTTGATTCCAACTTAATCCGGGCTTGACAAAAGGGGAGCGGCACGTCTACATCATTATTGAAATTGTGAGTTAATACCGGGTCAGTTGGAAGAAATCCTATTAATAACGATGAGACCCTGGAATGAATTCAGCAGATTCAAATCCCTCCTCGTAAAATACGCCATTCCCGAATACACCATTCCCGCCCGTTTCTTAATAGCTGTGGGCGAGATTAAACGGCCTGCCCCTCCAGCCCTAAAATTATCCTTGACAGTTATACTGAATCGTATATATTGAATTTGACATTGAATTTCATTTGACCGCCGAATCCGAATAATATCAAGAGGTATTCAGGGTAAGATGACGATACTAGACTTGGACCACAACTCGGAAGCAGTTTTTAAGGGAGCGAGGGATCACCATCACACATACGGGAAACTCCGCTCCATGGGGCTCCAAAAGGGGACCAGGATCAGGGTAAAACGGATTCAGGGCCGGAACATCATCCTAAACATACTCGACCTCGGGGTCGAGCTAGTAATAGATAAGGACCTGGCGGGAGTAATGGAGGTTTCTTAACTCTGATTACCGTAGGGCTCGCTGGGAACCCGAATGTAGGCAAGACCACAATACTCAACAAGATCGCCGGCAAGAACCTGAAGGTGGGGAACTGGGCCGGGGTCACTGTCGAGAAGTCCGAAGTATACATCACGCTCGACGGCCATAACCTCCACATCATAGACCTGCCCGGAATATACGACCTCCGGGCGACGACCGACGCCGAAA
>DATIET010000088.1:0-2816 GCA_035455615.1 Thermodesulfobacteriota bacterium | reverse complement strand
GCACCTGGAGCGTATCTACGCCATACCGAGAATATATACGGAAGAAGGGGTCAAGCGGTACGGGTTTCACGGACTTTCTTACGAATACATAACCTCCGTCCTGCCTGAGTACGACGGGAAGCTCGCCTCGGGACGCACGGTAATCGCCCACCTGGGGAACGGCGCCAGTATGTGCGCAGTGAATGGCGGAAGGAGCGTCGCCACGACAATGGGGTTCACTGCCGTATGCGGCCTTCCGATGGGCACGCGCACGGGGACTATAGACCCCGGCATCCTCATATACATGATGGACCGTTACGGTATGGACGCGCGGGACGTGGAAAATCTCATATACAACCGGTCGGGACTATTGGGCGTATCGGGCATATCGAGCGACATGCGCACGCTCCTCGCAAGCCCGGACCCGCACGCGAGGGAGGCGGTCGATCTCTTTATTTACAGGATAGGCCGAGAGCTCGGCTCGCTTGCCGCAGCATTGGGGGGCATAGACGGGGTAGTGTTCACGGCGGGTATAGGAGAGAACGCCGCGTACATCAGAGAGAAGGTGTGCCTCGATGCGGGATGGCTCGGCGTCGAGCTGGATAGAGCTGCGAACGGCGCCGGGGGGCCGAGGATAAGCAGGGAGGGGAGCAGGGTCTCTGCATGGGTCATACCGACGAATGAGGAATTGATCATTGCCGCGCATACAAGCCGCATTATCGAATCAGTGAGAAATAAGTAGCTAAGTCCGACACTCAACGCATATAAATAGAAAACGCACGGCAATTTTCATTTCCCCGTCAGCATCTTCCCCAGCAGTCGTCCCGAGCCCGCGCCCACGCCGGCCCCGGGCCATGTGCCGGCGCCGACCATGTAGAGGTTCTTGATCGGGGTTTTGTAACGCGACCATCCGGGAAAAGGTCTCATGAAATAATTCTGGTAGAGGTGGTGGCTCCCGCAAACGCTGTCCCCTCCGACGAGGTTCGGGTTCGAGGGCTCGAGGTCCTTCGGAGAGAACACGGCCCGGGCGAGCATCTTCCCCTTTATGTCGGGGGCGTATTCCGCGAGCTTGTCGATGACACGGTCGGCGTAAGCCTCTTTTATATTGTCCCAGTCCCGGGCGTCAATCTCTCTTCGAGCGTCTCCCTTGATAGACGCAGGGAGCGGCCTCACCTGTATCCAAAGCACGTGCCTGCCTTCGGGCGCCCTCGAAGGGTCGGCCGCGGTAGGCTGCCCCACGACGAGCACGGGACTCGACGGCAGTAGTCCCGACATCGCCTCGACATAAGCCTGCGCCATGTCCCGGAGATAGGGCGCGAGATGCACGTACATATATTTCCTCATCTCGTCCCCTCCCCTCCATACGGGCAGGTCGCGGAGGGCGAGATGGACCATCATCGTGCCGGGGCCGTAGCGGTATTTCTCCACCTTGTCGTTGAAATTACCCGGCAGTTTTTCAGAACCGATGAGTTTGCCGAACAGCACCGTCGGAGCGGTATTGGCTATGACAGCCTTATTCGCATGGATTATCTCACCGTCAGTGAGCTTCACGCCGCCCGCGCGGCCGGAGGAAACCTCTACGCCCGCGACCTCTGCGCCGCACCTGAGCTCGCCCCCTTGACTACTGAAAAGACCGGTAAGCGCATCGATGAGATTCCGGCAGCCGCCCCGCCCTATAACCATGCCGTTAAGCTGGTCTGCCATTGTCTCGAGATAGCAGATGAGCGCCCCGCCCGCGGCGTCGGGCGGGAAGTCGAGGTGCATGCCCCAGGGGGCGACGAGAGATTTCACCTCATCCGACTCAAAGTGCGCATCGAGGAAATCGCGCGACGATGAGACCAGGAGCTGCGCCGTGTCACGGAGCCAGTCGAGCCCGCACGCGCGCACCCCGCCGTATATTCCGGTAGCGAGTTTCCAGGAAGGCATTGCCGCGCCAAGGAGCGGAAAGAGCTGAGGGGCGCTTCGCTTGAACCTTTCGAGGAGTCCGGACCAGCTTGCGGCGTCACGGGCCGAGTATCTCTTTATACCCTCGAGCGTAGCGGCGAGGTCGGTCGAGACCCCGAGATAGCCGCCGTCCGGATAGGCGGAGCTGAATGCATGTGGATTGGATACGAACTCGAGCCCTTTTTCGTGGAGCGCGTCATTAAATTCGCTGTAAAACGGCGACCCTGCGAAGAGGTTGAGGTTCGTGGCGAAGAGGTCGTGCCTGAATCCGGGAAGCGTTACTTCTGCGGTACACACCGCACCCCCCGGCTCGTCGTTCCTCTCGAGAACGAGCACCTTCCAGCCGGCCTTGGCGAGGTATATGCCGGTGACTATCCCGTTATGCCCTGCCCCTATGATTATCGCGTCATAGGTCATTTCTCAACCCTCTGTGCGTAATTCTTATGCAGATCCGAAACTGGAAATTTATTATTCCTTCCACCGCTTCAGAGAACCGCTCCTTTTAAACAGAGCGGGATAGTCATCCCATGCAATTCCATACGTCAGTACTCGACGTATATTTCATCCTCATAGCACCACGCCCATCTTTCACCGCGCTCGGCCGATATTACTATCGGATGGCCGGTCTCCCGGTAGTGCTTCGTGGCGTGTTTATTCTTCGAGGAGTCGCAGCAATGAACCCCGCCGCATGTCTGGCATGCCCTCAGGTGGAACCACGTATCCCCCATCTCCACGCACTTCTCGCATACGTGTGTTTTGGGAGGGGCCGGCTGCCACTCGGCGAAGTGCTCGCACAGATTATTACCCGACGACATAAGATGCTCCGGTCGATAACAGATAGATCATGATCTGTTTATGTACTCGTGTATGAATTTTATAGCCATGGACCCTTC
>DATIET010000087.1:0-2279 GCA_035455615.1 Thermodesulfobacteriota bacterium | reverse complement strand
GGTTCCTGACCTCGTGCGCAACACCCGTGGCTAGCTCGCCAATCGCCGCCAGCTTCTCGGCCTTCATCAGCTCCCAGTGCTTCTCCTCTATCTCGCGCGTCGCCTGGGCGATCTCCGATTCGAGGAGCTCGTTGAACCTCCTCGTGGTCTCGAGCAGCTTCATTATCTCCTCGTTCTTCTTCTGAAGCTCCCTGTTGTTCCTCTCTATGTTGTCTATCATATTGTTGAAGGCTTTGGCGAGTGTATCTATCTCGCTCGAGGTCTTCACGTCCCTGAGCCTGACGGAGTAGTCCCCGCCCGCCACCGACTCGGCCGCGTTGAAGAGGCTCTGTATAGGTTTCGTTATCATCTTCGGGATGAATATCGTGAGCACGATCCCGAACAGCATCGTAACCCCCACAACGGTCAATACCATCACGTACGAGAACTTGATCTGCTTGTCCGAGATCCGTATGGCTTCGAGGAGCATCTCGTTCGCGAATATACCCTGCTTGCCCTCCTCTTTCTCGGTCAGGAGCTTAGATAAGGTGTTATACCTGCCCCTTATGTTCGAGGCCGTTTTGTCGAGGTTATAGATGCTATAAACCGACAGCCCGCTCACGAGCAGCATAAAGAAAAACATCAAGGCATATCCGAGGGTTATCTGTTTACTTAGGTTCAAGGGGTTCGCACCACTTTCGATCCGCACAAATGTACGTTAAAAATTCTACCTGTTATTAAAGCCAACTCATATCGAATTTTCTTCACCCGGCAATTGAATGCGTCACGCCGTGGAGAGGGGGTAAGAAGGTATCCGCCCGCACTAAATATATATCTCTCAGCCGTTATTTGAATAAGAGTACCTGAAAAACAGGGGCCCCATCCCCGCCGGGTGCCGGAATTCCACCCCCCCTCCCATGCAGTCTATAATTACACGGGCACGGCCCGGAGGCCGGTTAACTGCGCTAAAAATCATATAGATAAATCCGCAGAATCTGGTAGATTATTAGCCCTTGGGTGGTATTCTTAAATCCTTAACATGAAAATCACGCGTTTAAAGCCGATTTCCGTAATAACTCCGTTAATTCTGATTATTCTGGCCGGCTGTTATCCGAAAACCGACGAGATACAGGAGCTTTACGAAAGGCAGGCATCCCTCGAAGCAAAAATAGACAAGCTCACCCAGGAAATGGAAACGGGGCTCTCCGGAATAAGCCAGGACATCGGCAAGGTCGAGGCGAGCCAGCAGAAGCTCGCACAAGACGTTCAGATCCTGGAGATGAAAAATGCCGTCGCGGCAGTGAATACCGGGAAGACAGAGGCCAGGAAAAACGTGAAAAACGGCAAGAGCACACAGGCGAAGCCGAAGCCCCCGGTAAACACACCGGAATTCATATATTCGAGGGCGGCCGCGAGTTATGATGACGGGCAGTACGAGGACGCCATCCTCGAGTACCAGAAGCTTATAGACACATACCCCAAGGACAAGAGGGTCCCAGAAGCCTACCTAAGGCAGGGGCTGTCTCTCATTAACCTCGGCAGGAAGCAGGAAGCGAAATACTTCCTCAACACCCTCATAGACAAGTACCCCAACTCCCGGGAAGCACGGACCGCGCGGGAGAAGCTTAAGACGATTTAACCCGGCGGAATCGGCCGAACCGGTTCTATCGTCCTTTTCAAAGTCCCCTCGACTCTCTCCGATACTTTTAATTTAGGACCTCCGGTACAAGCCCGTCCCGCGCAAATATTCGGGAAAAAATAAATCTCCTTTAAATTCAGACATATGCAGCTACAAGTATAAATTCCCCGCATCCCTCCCGTCTTGAGATCATCACAAACGTAAAATTCATAAGGAGGTGCTTCATGTTTAAAGTCAATCTTTTGGCAGTTGCATTTGTTTTGGTTTTCGGTCTTGCCGCATTGGGCGCATCGGCTGCGCGCGCAGGTGACGGTACGGAGGTCGCGACCGTGGGGGTCGGCGGATACGACCCCGTGTCCTATTTCACGGGACCCAAGCCGGTGAGGGGAAACGGGAAATTTACCGCTGATTATCTGGGCGTAACGTACCTCTTCTCGAGCGAGGCGAACAAGAAGGCGTTCGAGAAAGAGCCTGAGAAATACCTTCCCGCTTACGGCGGGTACTGCGCTTACGGCGTCGCTCTGGGGAAGAAGTTCTGGGGAGACCCCGAGGTGTGGGAGATAGTGGACGGCACTCTCTACCTCAATCTGGATAAATCCATACAGCAGGAATGGGACAAGGACAAAGCAGGATATATTACAAAAGCCGGCTCGAACTGGCC
>DATIET010000086.1:0-3276 GCA_035455615.1 Thermodesulfobacteriota bacterium | reverse complement strand
AAAATCCATATCCCGGAAATATACGTATTCTTTGTCCAATGCCTCCGGTTATGGTAAATATTTCTATCCTTATTATATATGATCGGAGCCTGAGAGCGCGCGATGAAAGATAGCTACAAGCCGGAAGAAATAGAAAAAAAGTGGCGGGACATATGGGACGGGAAGAAGATGTACGAGGTCCGGGCCGAGAAGGACCGTGAGAAATACTACGTTCTCGAGATGTTCCCGTATCCATCGGGGCGCATACACATGGGCCACGTCAGGAACTACACGATAGGGGACGTCGTCGCCCGGTATAAGCGCACGAGGGGATATAACGTGCTCCATCCTATAGGGTGGGACGCCTTCGGGCTCCCCGCCGAGAACGCCGCCATCGCGCGCGGGGTGCACCCCGCCGTGTGGACTTACGACAACATCGCCCAGATGAAAGCGCAGCTGAAACAGCTCGGCTTCAGCTACGACTGGACGAGAGAGATAGCCACATGCGACCCTTCCTATTACAAATGGGAGCAGATGGTATTCACGCGGATGTTCGAGAAAGGGCACGCGTACCGGAGATCGACGACTGTGAACTGGTGTCCATCGTGCGAGACAGTGCTCGCGAACGAGCAGGTGGAGGACGGGCTCTGCTGGCGCTGCGGCTCGGTGGTCGAGCTCAAGGTAATGGAAGGGTGGTTTTTCAAGACGACCGAGTACACCGAGGAGCTCCTCGAATGGACCGAGAAGCTCAAAGACGGCTGGCCCGAAAGGGTCCTCGCCATGCAGAAGAACTGGATCGGCAAGAGCGTTGGAGCGGAAATAGATTTCCCTCTTATTGAGCCCGTCGTCGGAGAAAATAATCTAAGTATATTCACGACGCGCCCCGACACCGTGTTCGGCGTCACCTATATGAGCATCGCGCCCGAGCACCCGCTTGCGGCTGAGCTGATCAAAGGGAAGCCCGAGGAAAAGGCGGCGCTCAAATTTATAAAACGGGTCACGAAACAGAGCAGCCTCGAAAGGATAGCGGAAGGTGCGAAAAAAGAAGGCGTGTTCACGGGAGCCTTCGCTGTAAACCCCTTCACAGGCGGGCGCGTCCCCATATACATAGCCAACTTCGTGCTCATCGAGTACGGGACCGGAATCATCATGTGCGTCCCCGCCCACGACCAGCGTGACTTCGAGTTCGCGAAGGAGTACGGGCTTCCCATCGTTCCCGTTATAGAGCCCGAAGGAACAAAGATCAATCCTGAGGATATGACGGAAGCATACGAAGACCCCGGAGTCATGGCGAATTCAGGCCAATTCTCGGGCCTTCCTTCCGAAGAAGGAAAAGAGAAAGTTATCGAATACGTAGAGGAAAAGGGGATAGGAAAGAGGAGGGTGAATTACAGGCTCAGGGACTGGGGCATCTCGCGTCAGAGATATTGGGGCGCGCCAATACCGATCGTCTACTGCGATAAGTGCGGCATCGTTCCCGTTCCCGACGAAGACCTCCCCGTCGAGCTTCCGCTCGATATAGAATTCACGGGGAAGGGCGGGTCGCCGCTCTCGAAAGCGGAGAGCTTCGTCAACACCGTTTGCCCCAAATGCGGCGGCAAGGCTAAGCGCGAGACGGACACGATGGACACGTTCGTCGAGTCCTCCTGGTACTTCCTCAGGTACGCGTCCCCACATTACGGCGAAGCCATGTTCGATAAAAAGGACGTCGGGTACTGGCTCCCCGTGGACAGGTACATAGGCGGCATCGAGCACGCGATACTGCATCTGCTTTACGCGAGGTTCTACACGAAGGTCCTCCGGGACTTGGGCATGTGCGCACTCGACGAGCCCTTCACGAACCTCCTCACCCAGGGGATGGTCATAAAAGACGGCGCCAAGATGTCGAAGTCCGTCGGAAACATCGTAGACCCCGACGACATGATAAAGAAATACGGGGCCGACACCGTGAGGGTCTTCATGCTCTTCGCCGCCCCCGTGCAGAAGGACCTCGACTGGAGCGACGAGGGGATAGAAGGGGCTTTCAGATTTTTAAACAGGCTCTGGCGTCTCATATCCGACAGGTTCCCGAAAATCGAGCCTCTCAAAGGCAAGGCCCCGGACGTGAATAAATTATCCGTCTCGGGCAAGGACCTCTTGACCAAAGTGCACAAGACTATAAAAAAAGTTACTGACGATCTCGAGAAATTTCAGTTTAATACAGCTATCGCCGCGGTCATGGAGCTTCTCAACGATACGTCCCGTTTCGACCCTTCAGGCGACGAGGATGTGAAGGTGGTGAGAGAGTCGGTCGAGGCTATGGTCAGGCTCCTTTATCCGATAGCCCCGCATGTGTCGGAGGAGCTATGGAGTGAGCTCGGATACAAGGGCTCGCTCGTGGATGAGCCCTGGCTCGAGTGGAATAAGGGTCTCGTGGCCGGGGCCGCTATAACCGTAGTTGTGCAGGTGAACGGGAAGGTTAGGGCGCAGCTCTCGATGGATGCGGACGTAAGCGACGAAGGGATGAAAGAAGCCGCGTTCGCCGACGAAAAGGTTAAGAGCTATCTCGCCGGAAAAGAGCCCAGGAAGGTGTTTGTAGTCCCCAAGAAGATCGTAAATATAGTGGTTTAGAAAATCGAACGGGAATTAATCCCTCTTTATTGGATATTTTGTAGCGATTGTAGAAAGCTCCCGCGCGGCCTTTTCTGGGTCTCCAGAGCCGAACACGGCGGTGATGACAGCGATGCCGTCGACGCCTGTTTCGAGGACAGAAACGGCGTTTTCAGGGGTTATACCCCCGATCGCGAATATCGGAATGCTCTTTATCCTCGTAACCGCCTCCCTCAGCACATTAAATGAAGTCGGAGCTCTTTCGGGTTTCGTCGGTGTGAAGAACGGGGTCCCGAAGGCGACGTAGTCCGCGCCGTCCCGCTCGGCATCGAGCCCCCTTTCGAGCTTCCCGTAGCAGGAGACGCCTATTATCTTGTCTCCCCCAAGCACAGTCCTCGCATGACTAACCATAGGATCGTCTTCCCCAAGATGCACCCCGTCGGCCCCTATCTCCTTTGCTAATTCAACAGAATCATTGATTATTAACGGGACTCCGTATTTTTTGGTCACTTTGAGGAGTGCCTTACCGAGACTCACAACCTCGTCCCCCGGCGTGTCTTTTTCCCTGAGCTGAACGACGCTCGCTCCCCCACGGACGGCCTTTTCCACGGTCGAAAGGAAACTCTCCCTCGGTATGAGCTTCCTATCCGTTATCACATAGAGCCCTCTCAGCATCCGCTTCATAGCTTTAGAAACTTATCGGGGCTT
>DATIET010000085.1:0-2242 GCA_035455615.1 Thermodesulfobacteriota bacterium | reverse complement strand
TGTAATAAAGTCTGAACATATTCCTGATTGATTAAATCATAAACGCCGTCGTCAAAACGCCTTCGCGATTTGGGAGGGTTTCAATAGTTGGATTCGTGTTTGCGCCGTATTCCACGCTAACGGCAGCATTTAGCGGCAGATCCGCCCGTTTGGACAGGCGATCTTGCGAAATGCAGCTATATCTACGGGTTTTCTTCAAGCTGTCAGCTATTTTTAAGTCTGAAGTATTGCGTGACTGAGTTTTCGGCAGATTATACCGTACTGGCGTAGTAAATGCTTTTGTAAGAACGTTCATGGGTATTAACGCGTGGTTTCCTGATGATTGTTCAGTAAAAAAGGCGGTTGTCAAGAAAATCGTTCCTGAGGGGGTATACGGTGTAGTTGGTCAAATATTATCGGTAGCGCTGACATTCAGAGCCCGGCTTCGCGGTAAAGCTTCGCCGGGGCAGGCTTCATAAAACGAAGTTGAGTGGAGGCGCCGGGAATCGAACCCGGGTCCGAGAAAGAGACTCGCAAGGCCTCTACATGCTTAGTCTATCATTTTGTCTCGCGGGGAATTTACCGATAGACAGGGTTTTCTCCGCCAGCTCTGAATGTTTTCTCGTCCTCAGGCGTTCAGGGCGTCGCCATCGGACCAGCCCGCATTGTGTCGCCTCGTTTAAACCCGCGGGCGGGGTCTAAGGAGCCGTCGCCGCTCTATTTAGGCAGCGAGTGCAAAGTCATTTGTGGCACTTGTGTGTGCTCCGCCAGTTTTACGAGTTAGTCGGAAGCTCGGCATGCAGCACAAGCTATCCCAATCCCCGTCGAAGCCATGTCGCCCCCATGTCAAAGAACAATAAACTTTAATTATGCCGCGTAACTTACTATTACAAAATAATTATTATTTCAATGTTGTCAAGGCCGCCAATCCGGCGGATATAAGGAGAGTTTACACTACTTTCGGGTATATATACAGGATCAGTATCGTCTCTTGAGCGCCTTTTCCATCTCCCTGTCGGCCTCTCTCTTCTTTATGTCGTCCCTTCTGTCTATGACCTTTTTACCCTTTCCGAGGGCGAGATCGACCTTAGCCTTGCCCCGCTTGAAATAGATCTTTAACGGGATGAGGGTATAGCCCCTGATCAGGGTTTTGCCCATGAGCCGGCTGATCTCCCGTTTGTTGAGGAGGAGCTTCCTTTCCCTGCGCGGGTCGTGGTTGAATATGTTCGCTGCTTCGTATGGGGCGATATAGCTGTTGACGAGGAAGACCTCCTCGTCCCTTATCATGGCGAAGCTCTCCTTTATGCTCGCTTGGTTCTCGCGGAGCGATTTCACCTCGGAGCCCTTGAGCTCGATACCAGCCTCGTAGTTCTCCTCTATGACGTAATCCCTCTTTGCCCTGGGATGGGTGCAAACGACCTTTTCCATTTTTTTAATATAATGTCTCGCAGGGGGAAATCAACACACGTAGTGTGCTCTATGGTTCCTTCTTAACTCTTCTGCCTGCCCCACCCTATCACCTATTTCGACTGTAGGAGCGAGTTCCCGGGTCAAGCCCGGGACAGGCCAGCCGCGATACCATTAATTCCTTCCCCCTTTAATCAAGGGGGAAGGCGAGGATGGGGGTGAACAGCCTTTCATTCCCTCCTTTTGTAAAGGAGAACGATTGCGAGCAAGTAAGCAATCGGTCGCCATACGCTGATTGCAACTTGGTTGTATCACTCGGCATATGCGAACGACAAGCCAAAATAGGGAGGATTGTATTTTTAAAACTCCCTCTTACTATCCAGCATAAGCGTCACAGGACCCCAATTGACCAGATGGACGTCCATCATGGCGCGGAATCTGCCGGTTTCCACATTAACGCCCCGCTCCCTGATCTCTCTCACGAAGAGCTCGTATAATTCCTCGGCAAGCTCGGGTGGGGCTGCCTTGTCGAACGAAGGCCGCCTCCCCTTCCGGCAGTCGCCGTAGAGGGTGAACTGTGAGACGACCAGTACCTCGCCGCCCGTGTCCGTTACGGACAGGTTCATCTTCCCCTCAGCGTCTTCGAATATGCGTAGTCCCGTAATCTTCTCGGCAAGATACTCGGCGTCCACTTCCGTATCGTCCTTCCCCGCCCCGAGGAGCACGAGCACACCCTCCCCTATCCGGCCCACGACCTCGCCTCCAACCTCTACCCTCGCCTCTTTTACCCGCTGGATTATTGCTCGCATTTTTTATCCTTACGATATAATTATATGTAATCGAAGATATTATAGAC
>DATIET010000084.1:0-10628 GCA_035455615.1 Thermodesulfobacteriota bacterium | reverse complement strand
GGGGTCTGTGTCTTCGTAAACGATACATTGAATCCCGAAGTCCTTAAATACCTGAGTGAACATGGAACGAGACTGGTCGCCCTTCGCTGCGCGGGTTTCAATAACGTCGATTTATTCGCGGCAGCGGAGTTGGGTATAACTGTGGTCAGGGTGCCGTCCTACTCTCCCGAGGCTGTCGCCGAGCACACGGTTGCGCTGGTTCTATCCCTCAACCGAAAGGTACACCGTGCCTACGCCAGGGTCAGAGAAGGGAATTTTTCACTCGAAGGATTGCTCGGTTTTAACCTGCATGATAAAACCATCGGCATCATCGGAACGGGCAAGATAGGGTTTGCATTGGCGAAAATAATGAAAGGTTTCGGCTGCACCGTTTTAGCGTTCGATCCCTATCCCAATCCCGAATGCCGGGCGTTAGGGGTCATTTACACAGACGCCTCCGGACTTTTTAAGGAATCGGACATAATAACTCTCCACTGCCCGCTCACCCCTGCAACACATCACCTGATAGATTCAAAAGCCCTGGCGAAGATGAAGAGGGGGGTCATGCTCATCAATACGAGCCGGGGGGCTGTGATCGATACGAAAGCGGTTATCGGTGCATTAAAATCAGGTAAGATCGGTTACCTGGGTCTCGATGTCTATGAGGAGGAAGGAGACCTGTTCTTTGAAGATTTATCTAACGAGGTGATACAAGACGACGTGTTCGCTCGCCTTCTCACCTTCCCCAACGTGCTTATAACAGGGCACCAGGCGTTCTTTACGCGAGAGGCGCTTCAGGCAATCGCGGAAACGACGCTCTCCAATATTGCAGATTTCGAAAAAGGCGAGTCCTGTATAAACCAAATTACGGCGGATCGGGTTAAACCGTAACCGCTCCTTCGTTTACGCTCCTATCCCGGCACAAAAAGTAGCTGCGGTTTTGATATATGAAGTCCCGGACTCCGGTAATGAACCAGGAAGCGCCTAAAGTAGACCGTCCAGAATAAGCGATATTTTATCGGAACCGATTTCCCCGCTCTTGTCGTATACGACCTTGCCCCCGGCGTCTATGACAGTTACATGGGGAATATAATTCCCGTAGAATCTGCTTCTCAGCACTTCCTGCTCCTTAGACAACTCCGTGTCGAGGTCGACTATTATAAAATCCACTCTGCCCGTATATTTCTCATAGAGCTCGACCGTCCGCCTCGCCTGCCGCTTGGAGTTATAGCATTCGCGGTGATAGAAGATGATATAGGCGGGGGTCCCCTTCCTCACCGACCCGTCCGAAAGGCTTTCACCCGTGATGAGCGGGCCGTCGTTCGAATCGCTCGTGTAATCGAGCGAAGGGTTGAGCTTCAAACCCGATGCCGCAAAGGAGACACCGGCTTGACCCGTTAACATGAAGACAGTCAGTGCGGAAATTAAAACCAGCCCGGCTTTTTTACTAATCATGATCACGTACCCCCTCGTATAGATTACGCCTTGTGATAATATACGGGATATAAACCTCCGGGGATTCATTTCAAATAAGCGGAATTAACGGAGGCCCTAAATTTATGGATCATAATAAAGTAAAATAACGCATCGCGACATATTTCTTGGGATTCCTTAATTCCTGCGTATAATCATACACTTACAGAAGGAATAATCGGATGAACGACTCGAAAACCCGAATAGCGTCCAACATAAAGGACAAAGACCTGATAAACGTAAGGAGGCAGGAGCTCGTGAACGCCGCCGTCGAGCTTTTCGTGAAGAAGGGGTTTCACAAGACCACTGTCCGGGAGATAGCGAAAGAATTCGGCATGAGCATGGGTGCGCTCTACGATTACATAAGGACGAAAGAGGACATCCTGTTCCTCGTCTGCGACCATATCCACAAGAGCGTAAGCGATAAACTACAGGGCTCTCTCGTAGGCCAAAAAGACGCCAGAGAGAACCTCAAGAACGCTATCCGGGACTACTTCACGATAATAGACGAGATACAGGATTACTCCCTCCTCCTCTATCAGGAAACGAAATCGCTCAACCGTACGGACAGGAACTACATACTCTCAGCCGAAAAAGAGCTGGTCGCGATCTTCGAGGACATTATTACCCACGGGATCAGCGAAAAGATATTTAAAATAGACAGGAGCACCGCAAGAATAGCGGCTGAAAATATTATGGTTCAGGGGCAGATGTGGGCGTTCAGGCGCTGGTCGATCCAAAAGAACTACTCCCTCAGAAACTACATCAAAATCCAGACAGACCTCATTCTAAAGTCGCTCACATAAAGCCCCTTGACATAGAGTTTGAATGTTCTTATAATTTAAAAGCGAGCGAGCGCTCGGTTGGTAATTAACGGCGGGGAGGTACAGTCGGAATGTCGATAGTCAAGATTACGGAAGAACAGGAGCTTATCCAAAAGACGGCGCGGGACTTTTCGGTCAACGAGATCAGGCCCGTTGCGGCTATGTGCGACAGGGAGGGGAGGTTCCCCAGGGAAATCATCGACAAGCTCGGAGAGCTGGGTTTCATGGGAATCATGGTGCCGGAGGAATACGGCGGGAGCGGGTTCGACTGCCTCACCTACGTCATCGCGCTCGAGGAAATTGCCGTATCCTGCGCTTCTACGGCGATCATCATGTCCGTCAATAACTCTCTCGTATGCGACCCTATACTCGCCTTCGGCTCGGAGAAGCAGAAGGGTTCGTACCTGCCCGACCTCTCGGCCGGCAGCAAGCTCGGCTGCTTCGCGCTGAGCGAGCCCGAAGCGGGTTCGGACCCGGCGAGCATGAGGACCTCGGCCGCGAGGAGGGGGAAGTCCTATATCATAAACGGGACTAAGTCCTGGATAACGAACGGCGCGGAAGCGGACGTCATGATTTTAATAGCCGCGACTGACCCTTCGAAAAAACACCACGGCATCTCGGCGTTCATAATCGACATGGATACGCCGGGGGTGAAGATCGGAAAGCTCGAGCACAAGCTCGGGATCAAGGCGTCGAGCACGGCCCAGATTTATTTCGAGGACTGCAAGGTGCCCGACACCGCGCTCCTCGGCGAGGAAGGGGACGGCTTCAAAATAGCTATGGCAACGCTCGACGGGGGCAGGATAGGGGTCGCGGCGCAGGCAGTCGGTATCGCCCGTGCCGCTCTCGAGGAGGCGGTCAGGTATTCAAAAGAGAGGAAAGCTTTCGGCAAGCCTATATCGAACTTCCAGGGCCTCCAGTTCATGATTGCCGACATGGCTACGAGAATCGAAGCATCTAGACTGCTTACGTGGCAGTCCGCGGTCATGAAGGATAGGAAGGAGAATTATGTAAAAAAATCTGCGATGGCAAAACTCTTTTCTTCGGAGACGGCGATGTGGGTGACTACGAAGGCCATACAGATACACGGCGGATACGGATACACGGTGGATTATCCGGTCGAAAGATTTTTCAGGGACGCTAAGATAACAGAGATCTACGAGGGGACCTCGGAAATCCAAAGGAACGTGATCGCGAGGGAGACCCTAAAAGAAATTCAATAAAAAGAAGCCCTTATAAAATCCAAGGGCTTCTTTCCTGGTGGAGGATGGTATAGGATGTGCGGCGTTAACTATTTCTTTTGATAGAGATTAGAATGAAATGGATTCAGGAATATTCCCGTTTCGCATAAATAAGCCGGCCTGCAATGCATTGCTTTAAGATCTATTTCTTCGTGACGGACTGCGCCCAGCCCCGGAAGACCTTTACGATGACATGGTCGCCGACCTTTATTCCCTTTAATAGATCGTTTGGTGATGAGATGTTGAAGATCGTCTTGTCGGACATCCTGACGCTGATAAGGCTGTCGTAAGCGCCCTCCTGAATGGATACGACCTCGCCGGGAACCCACTGAACGCCGGTATCTTTTTTCTCGGGCCGGGGCGTACCAGGAGTCCGTTCCCTTGCAATAGATATAATTTGCGCCCAACCCTCTATTACCTGAACAGTGACGACATCCCCTATCTCAACCCCCTCGAGCAGGGAGGGCTTCGATGAAACACTGAAGAGCTCGCCGTCGGCCAATTTAAGGCTTAAGAGTCCGTTATCCTGTTTCTCGACAATGGACACGACCTCCCCCGTTACCCACTGCGGAGAGCCGTTCGCATGCGCAAGAAGAACATTGACCGAACAGAACAAAAATATTGCAACCATATATCCCGATATTTTCCTCGTCATCGCGAAACCTCCGTGAACCACCGATTCTATTGCTCAGGATTTATAATCCGGTCCCTGTATAAAGTGTAATTTTGATAGCGCAGTTATACAACATAATTTATGGAGCCTTAATATGAGTATCCGTTCTTGCCAACAATTGATGTCTTATTTATATTCAGTAAAGAGGATTCGCGGACGTTAATGTATAAGGAGGAGGGGCCTGATGCCGATATTGATCGAAAAACCGACTATCATCGAGGCCGCCGGGAATAAGCCTAAAAAAATCGAGGAGTTCGCCGGAAGGGTGAACTCCGGCCAAACAGGCTTGAGCGTCGCGCGTATGACGTCCCCCGAGGGCTGGAAGGAGCCCGGACAGCGCCCCGAGTTTCAGGAAGTGACACTCGTTCTGGAAGGGACCCTTCTAGTCGAGCACGAAGGGGGCGCGCTTGAGGTCAAAGCGGGACAGGCGGTCGTCGCCAACCCCGGCGAATGGGTAAGGTACAGCACCCCCCGGCCCGGCGGGGCTAAATACATAGCCGTATGCATACCCGCTTTCTCGCCCGGGACCGTGAACCGCGACCGGGAATAACAAACAGGAGAGTACAAATGATAAACAGGTGCGTGTGGTGTATTACAGACCCGCTTATGATCGATTATCACGACAATGAATGGGGCGTTCCGGTCCACGACGACCGAAAGCACTTCGAATTTATTGTGCTCGACGGTGCCCAGGCGGGCCTCAGCTGGCAGACTGTGCTCAGGAAAAGGGAGGCTTACCGCGAAGCGTTCGACAATTTCGATTTCGTGAAGGTGGCGCGCTATAAGGATAAAAAAATTACGGAACTCCTCCAAAACCCCGGCATAATCAGGAACAAGCTGAAAGTGAGCTCCGCGGTGAAGAACGCGAGGGCGCTCCTCGACGTGAGGAAAGAGTTCGGGACTTTCGATAAATACATATGGCAGTTCGTGGATGGAAAAACAATGCATAACACCTGGAAGTCCCTGAAAGAGATCCCCGCGAGGACGTCCGAATCGGACGCCATGAGCAAGGATATGAAAAAGAGAGGTTTCAACTTCGTAGGCTCGACAATCTGCTACGCATACATGCAGGCGGCCGGCATGGTGAACGACCACACGGTCGGGTGTTTCAGGCATAAAGAAATTAGGCGTACCTCCCGGAATAAATAATGCAAAATCGTTTAGGCAGTGTGCTATTTCGTCCCGCCAGGAAGGAAGAGTGCAGGACGATCGCT
The DNA here is from genome assembly GCA_035455615.1 of Thermodesulfobacteriota bacterium. Taxonomy (GTDB): domain Bacteria; phylum Desulfobacterota_D; class UBA1144; order Nemesobacterales; family UBA2774; genus 2-12-FULL-53-21. The sequence goes on along the minus strand of DATIET010000084.1, from coordinate 5,224 downwards.
AGGCTCTACAGCATATCTTCCGACGGACTCTCGGACTACATATGGACGTCACTAGCCGGGCCGGGGGAGGACATTCTCGATGTGGGTGAAAAACGGTATTCGAACGAAGACCTTCTTTTCAGCTACAAAAACTGCCTGGTCGCCGAGCATGAGGGCGAGATCATAGGTATGCTCGTCGCATTCCCGATGTATCTGCCGGATGGTCCGAACGCCGCGAACGAACCCGACCCGGTCTTAGCACCCTACGCCAAGCTCGAGAAAGACCGGTGCTACTACATAATGGGGGTCGCGGTCTTCCCGGAATACAGAGGCAGAGGGATAGGGACAAGGTTTCTGGAGCTGGCCGCAGGAAAAGCCCTTGAATACGGCCTCCCCCAGCTAAGCCTCATCGTATTCGAGCAAAACGAGGGAGCGAAGAGACTCTACGAGCGTCACGGATTTTATGAAATAATGCGGGAAGAGGTAGTCCCGCATGAGCTCATTCACTATACAGGCTATGCGCTGCTCATGGTTAAGGACATCGGATAGCCGGGACCGGCATTTAACTTCCTTATCAAATAATATTAAGCGTGATGATCCCGATCCCGCGTCTCTTTAGCCTTCATTATGAAAGGCTCGGAACCCCTTTTCCTTTCCTTGAAGAATGACAACAGCTGCTCGGCTTCGTGGAACGGCAGGGTTACGAAAGAGAATTTATCGTGAATCTTGATATCGTTTATTTTGTCGCTGTTTATGCTGCATTTGTTCCGTATGAAATCCACCAGCTTCTTAGGCGTGAGCCTGTCCTGCTTGCCTTTTGTAACGAATAGCCTCGTCTTACCCTTCAGGTCGACGACCCCGTCTCCGATCTCCGTGTAATTCTTCTCGTCGAGCTCCTCTCTGAAAGTGTGTTGAAGGAGGGATGCAATTATTTCCAGAGGGTCCTTATTTGCAACGAGCTCCTTCGACAGCTCGTAATACTCCGGCCCCGGCCGGGAGTTGAATAAATTCTCGATCTCCGCCTTGACCCGCTTCTTCCTCGTCTCTATGACGTCCTTTACCTGGGGGAGCTTTGCCTTCCTGATATCCGTCTTCGTTTCCCTGCTTATGAATTTGAGCTTCCTGTATTCTTCAGGGGTAATGAACGTTATCGCGTTGCCTTCCTTGCCGGCGCGCCCGGTACGTCCCACCCTGTGCACGTATGATTTGGAGTCCTGGGGGAGGGCGTAATTTATGACGTGGGTGAGGTTCTGAACGTCTATGCCGCGAGCCGCCACGTCGGTTGCCACGAGAATATTGACTTGGCGCTTTTTAAACTTGTTGAGCGTCCTCTCCCTCTGATTCTGCGACATGTCGCCGTGGAGCGCATCCGCGTCGTAACCGCGCTTCATCAGCTTTCCGGCCACCTTGTCGGCGTCGACTTTTGTCCTGCAGAAAATGAGGCCGTAGAAGTCTTCTTCCACGTCAATGATCCTGCAAAGGGCCTCGAATTTATCGGCGGCCGCGACCTCGAAATATATCTGGTCCGTCTGGCTCACCGTGAGCTGCTCCTGCTCGACCTTGAGCGTCTCGTACGTGCGCATGTGTTTCTTGGCGATCTGAATGACCTCGTGAGGCATGGTCGCCGAAAAAAGCATCGTGCGCTTGTTTGGTCCGGAGTACCCGATTATCTCCCTTACGTCGTCGATGAACCCCATATCGAGCATTTCGTCGGCCTCGTCGAGAACGAGGTAAGAGATGCTGTCGAGCTTGAGCGTCCCGCTCCGGAGGTGATCGAGTATCCTTCCCGGCGTGCCCACTACAACGTCGACGCCCTTACGGAGGCTCCTTAACTGCAAGCTCATCGACTGGCCGCCGTAAACCGGTATGATGCTGAGCTCCTTCCACCCTTTAAGCGAATTGATCTCTTCGGCGACCTGGATCGCAAGCTCTCTCGTAGGCGTAAGCACGAGCGCCTGGACCGTCCTCGACTTTTCCGGAAGCAGCTCTATAAGCGGGATACCGAACGCAGCCGTCTTGCCTGTACCGGTCTGGGCCTGGGCGACTATGTCGTCGTCCCCCTCCATTACGACCGGAATGACCAGCTCCTGAATCTTGGTCGGAACCTCGTAACCCTTTTGAGTCAGGACCTTCAACGTCCTTTCCGACAAACCAAAACTTTCAAATGATTTCATACACTAATCCTCTTTTTGTTATACATTTCTCCTATTTGGGAATAAGACCCAATCAAGCATCAAGAATTGTTTTTGGAATTGTTGATCTGTTGACTAAGTTTTTTCTCGCGTTAGTAGATGGAATTATTATACACTAAAACTATAAGTTGCACTAATGCGGGAATTTTTTGTCCGATCTCTACTATCCATCAACCAATATTTCATCGACCAGGGGATAAAAAGTAGTTGCCTTTTCTCTTATTATAATTCCGGGGTGGGCTCTTTTCTCAACAGCATACGAGAGTCCATAGTAGAATCGGAGCCGCCGTCTTTAAATGATTCTAATTTGACAGTTTATTCTTATTCGCATACAATTGAGAATATTTCTCAATTGCGATAAAATATATGCTAGGACAATAATTATGAAAACAAAACCAGGCAGGACTCAAAATTCGGAAGACCTGAGAGCAATTTTTCACGCAAAAAGGCTTAAATGCACGCCCCAGAGGCTGGCAGTGCTGAAAGCGCTCAAGGAAAGCGGGGCATATCTCTCGATAAACATGCTCGACAGGAAGGTGAAGGAGATGCTGCCGGGAACGGGGCTTGCGACTGTATACAGGGCGCTCGAAACACTCGAAGAATTAGGCCTCGTCGTAAAGGTTCACCTGGAAGACGGGTGCCACAGCTACGCCGTCGCCCCCGAGGGGCACATGCACCCGATAGTTTGCACGGAGTGCAACAAGGTCATCGATTTCGCGGAATGCCCGCTCGGCGAATTGTCCGAGAAGCTAACACATGATACAGGCATCGAGATCCAGAACCATTTCCTCCAGCTCTTCGGGAAATGCAGGGACTGCCGGGCCTGAGAAAAGGAATAATCATATGTCTCACATGCATATACCCGACGGGGTGCTCCCCATCTGGATCGTAACGGCCGGGTGGATAGTGACGGCCCTGTTGCTCGCTTTCTGCATCAGGAGGGTAAGCTCGATAGAGCTTAAGAGAAAGATACCGTTAATCGGCATAATCTCTGCCCTCATGATAGTCGGCATGACGCTCGAAATAGTGCCTATCGCATACCATATCAACCTGACAGTCCTGGCCGGAATCGTACTCGGCCCCGCGCTGGCATTTATTTCGGTATTCATAGTGGACCTTATAATCTCGATGTTCGGGCACGGCGGCGTGACAGTCGTCGGTCTGAACACGATCATCATAGGGGCGGAAGCGGTGCTGGGTTATTATTTATTTCAATTGTTCAGAGAAGTCATGGCGAATAAATCCATGTTCCGGGAGGCCGCGCTCGCTGCGTTCCTGAGCCTCTTTCTAAGCACTTCGATAATGCTGGGAATCGTGTACGCATCTAATGTGAGCCCGGAAAAGATAGAGAGTATCGGTCATTTAGCCCCGGGAACGGGCAGCGATACGAATGGTCCAGAGTTACTGGAAAACGGAATAAATTTCCCCAGGTTCGCGAAAACGGTGTTCATATTGTGCCCTGTGGGATGGATCCTCGAATCGGTTATAACGGGTCTCATCGTCAAATACGTATTCCGCGTCAGGCCGGACCTGATTCTGTCCGAGCGGGCGTAGGGGTTTTATAATGGACGTATCGGCAATCGATTATTACGCAAACCACGGCAGCAGCTTCCTCCACGGAGCACGCGCCCTCTCTAAAATCATTTTCGCCGGACTCGTTATCGCATCGGTGGTAATCTCAAACAGCTTCTATCTGCTGCTTGCGGTTTATTTTTCTCTTTTAACAATGGTCATATGGACGAGGCTCCCCGTTTTGAAGATAGTCACGATCGCCGCATACCCCGCAATATTCGCCCTCATATTCGCAGCCGCAAGCTGGAACGGGAGCTGGCTCGGCGCGGGGGTGATAGTGCTTAAGGCGCTCTCGGCCGCGCTCGCGATGGTTATATTGATCGTCACTACGCCCTATCCCGACGTCTTCTCGTCGATCGACCCTGTCCTGCCCAGAATCATTAGAGAAGGGCTCCTCCTGACATACAGGTCTTTATTCGTCCTCCTGGAGCTTACGGATAACCTCGTGAAGGGGCTTCGCGTAAGGGGCGGGCTCACGCACGGGAGGTATATTAAGAACGTCGTTAATTTCTCGTCCGGAATCGGCCTCCTGCTCGTGAGGGGGCTCGATATCTCGGAAAAGTTCTACGGTGTGTTGAACGTAAGGGGGTACAGTGGAAGGATATCGGGCGGAGGGAGACATGAAAAAACGGGCGTGAACGATTTTACGGCCCTTATAATCGGGGCTTTAATTTTCGGAGCCGCGCTGGTGATAAAAATGAACGGGGAGCCATCGGCATATGACCGTTACGTACTCGCGGTTTCACTGGCCGCGCTTGTTATTTCAACCGTATACGTCATACATACGAACACACGGGGGAGAGCTTGGAAGAAATAGTAAAGATTAAGGATCTGGGATTTAAATACCCGGACGGGACGACGCTTAAATTCGACGGGCATGACTTTACCGTGGGCAGAGGGGAACGAGTCGTCATGCTCGGACCCAACGGGAGCGGGAAATCCACACTGCTGTCCCTGCTCCTGGGGTTACTCAAGCCCTCCGAGGGTGAGATAGAGGTGCTGGGAGTAGACCCTTCAAAAGATTACGAGAAGATAAGGGAGAAGATCGGGGCCTTGCTGCAGAACGTAGACCTCCAGATAATAGCGCCCAGGGTGTGGGACGACGTATCCTTCTCGCCGAGGAATTACGGTTATAAAGAAGAAGAAACCGCAAGACTGGTCGAGGATATTCTGAAAAAGCTCGAGATAGAGCATTTGAAAGATAAGGTCCCGCATTACCTGAGCGGGGGCGAAAAAACGAAGGTCGGCCTGGCCGGTGCACTAGTTATAAAACCTGAGCTACTCATACTGGACGAGCCCTTCGAGCACATCGACCCCGCCTGCAGGACCGAGCTGATCAAGTTACTCAACAGGGTGAATAAGGAAAACGGCACCGCTATAATTCTATCCACTCACAATATGAATACCGTCCCATTGATAGCGGATACGGTATATTTAATTGCAGAGGGGGGCAATATCGCGGGAAAAGGGACGCCCAAGGA
>DATIET010000083.1:0-3600 GCA_035455615.1 Thermodesulfobacteriota bacterium | reverse complement strand
CTTGAGAAGATAGCTTTTCTTCGGTGCGCCCATCGTATTTCTCCTGTTTCTTATGTAATAAGAGTATATTGAAAATGAGCGGCATATTGCAAACCCGGTCCCGCAGCCGTCATTTCACCCCTCTACCCGCCGGGCAATGTCAAGATATCAATTATATTCTTTTATATTCTTCGTTGATTATCCGGCTGTAATTATGGTATAATTGCGTCATTTAAAGGAGGAATAGTGAGATGAAAAAGCTTATTCTAAATGTGTTTCTGTTAATATCGATTTTATCCGTATCCGGCTCGTCATATGCCCTTGATTTCATTAAATTCGGGACGAGCCATGATTCAGGTTTCTGGGGCACTCCAAATGTAACATTCAGCCCTTTTCCCAGCACAGTCCAGTATCTCCAGCAAAGAGGCAAGAACGAATTAGCTTCCGTTGCACTTACGGATGATAATGTGCTGGCAGCATTCAGAGGGCAATTCGGCACATTTGAAGCAGTAGTTATATCCGAGAGTATTAACGGGATCTCCCCCGGGGCTTACGCATTATTTAATCAATTCGTAAGCGGGGGCGGATGTTTAATATTGACAGGCGATCATGCAAGCGGAGAAGATGAATTTCTCAACAATACATTTGGATATAGCGTAGGGGTTATAGACGTACAGATTGGAGTAGATACGTTTCCGATTCAACCCGGGGCATCGGGCACTCAGTTTGCCGGTGGTCCCGCCAACCTGACCGCAGCAAATCAAACGTCCGCATTCAGTAACACGCCGGGTGATGTAATATACAGCGGCACTACCGGTGTGGGTGTGTTTACGGATCAATTCGGCGAGGGCACTGTAACTGCCATAGGCTGGGATTATTGCTGCACGCCCCCCAATGATCCGAATGAAATATTAGCGTGGTTTGAAGTGATAAACAGGGCGTTTGACACCGAATGCGCAACTTTCACACCGGTGACAAATCCAATCCCGACTCTGTCCGAGTGGGGGCTTATCGCCATGGCGGGGATCCTTGGAATGATCGGATTGTTCGCCGTTATGAGAAGAAGAAAAGTAACCGCTTAAGCAAGACCTGAGCAAAAAAAGATAAATAAAAAAGGGAGCTTCGGCTCCCTTTTTTATTTGTGCCGGGTTCCCGGACAGGAGTGTCCAATCTCGAACCCGCCGTCATTCTTCGATCGTGAATACGTAGTACACGATAGTTTCGTCGGGCAGCTTCACCAGGCCGACGAGTTTGGAATTCCAGTATTTCTGCTGTCTATACCTCTGGACTATTATCGAGCCGCCGAGGGAGCATTCAGGATCGTCGATATTGTTAATGAACTCGAGCCCCGTGTCCGGGAGATAATATTCAATGAATCGACGGTTGCCGAAGTAGCGCAGCTTCTGCGCGCAAACCCTCTTGAAACCGCCTCCGAGCCTATCGATACCCGTAAATAATTTCTTACGTCCGTACTCCCAGTCCGGGGCGGATTTTATCGGATAAGATCCGAAGTACATTTTGGAAAAACCGTAAAGCGGGACGAGCGATATTATTACTACGACGGCGTAAAGTATATATGAAACGAACGTGCGCCCGGCCCTCGCGGCAACAGTCCGGACGAGTCCCGACACACCCCTCCCGCTCAGCAGGCAAAGGACCGGCGCTCCTGCCAGGCTCCTGGTCGCGTGCGGCACCCCGTCGTTCGTCAGTGCGGCCGCGAGAGGGAACAGGGCTAACCAGAAAAGGAGGAAATAGAATACGTTTCTCCGCCCGGCCGCTATCGCCGAATAAGCGATGCCCGCCGCCAGGAACGGCAGCATCACCCAGTAAATTACCCCGGTCCCCCCGCCGTGCCTCAGGTTCGGGTCGCCGCGGGTGAACAGGAAATCAGGGCCCAGGTGCTTGATATAGTTCGTGCCGAATACCGATAAGGACTCCGAATCTATTCCGTACGCGAAGGTGGAAATCAAGGACGCCCTTTTAAAAATTATCGGCTCCGTAACTAAAACCCAGATAAGGGGCGCTGTTAAGATAAGAAATACGATCAAACCCGTCATCAGCGCCTTTCGTTCCTTGAGGAAATAGCGCCGGTGAATAACGAGCAGACACGATAGCAATAAAGGCGAGTAAAGCTGCGCCATGGCATAGGTATAAAAAGTAAGCGCGAACATGCCGAACGAAACGATCAGGGCCGATTTCCGCTCTCTGTTAATACCGTAAATAAAGAGATAGACGGATAATAACAGGAACGGGAGGAATGAAGCCGCCTCCCATCCCACGCGGGAATAGTGGATGTGCCACGGGATGATCGCCATGAAGAACGCCGCAAAGAGGGCTGACGCCGTGTCGCCGAATAATTCCTTCGCCAGAAGATAAACGAGGAGAATGGATACGAGGCCGAAAAACACGGCCGGCATCCTGATACCGAGCGGGCCGTCCCCTAATACGGATGCGGAGATGTAGGAGGCGAATCCGTAAACAGGCATCCTGCCGAGATTAATATCGCCATCTTCGACGAAATTTTTTATGGATATATAAGTAAATACTTCATCCGGAAAGATCTCGGGCGGGTTTTCATTGAGCTCCCACGCCCTCAGGAACCCGGCGAGGAGCAGGATCAGGACGAGGCATGTGAATGAAACGGTCCTGTTAATCATCCTCACAACCTGCGCATGACTCCTTCGTTACCGGATTGACTTACCGAACAAAGTATAAGATCATGGGATTACTGTCAACCCGGTCCGGCCGTTTAGGGAAGCAGGCTAATTTAAAATCAAGACGCTTAACAGCGGCATAATTTGCACCGTTCATGACCACAACAAAAGACGCACGATGCAATCAGCCGTTGCGGTTGGGCGTGCCGAGGATGTGGGACTTGGGCGGCATCATCACGTCGTCGAAGTCTTGCGTGAACATAGCGGCCGCGAAGAATGCCACTGCCCGCAGCGTTTCCTTGCCGACGTTGGCGAGGTCATGCTTTACGCCTGTAGGAAGTGTGAAGACACTGCCCGGACCTACCGGAAACATCGAGCCGTCCTCCATGAAGAGCTTGCCGCTGCCGGCGATGATGTACTGGGTCTCCTCCGTCGCATCGGTATGCCAGCCGAGCCTATGACCGGGCTCGATCTCGTACACGATCGTCGACGATTGCGTCGTACCGTGGCCTCCATAGACTGCGAATGCGCCGGCCCAGTGGACTGTCGGGTCGTCTTCGCCCCATACTTCGCTGCGCTCGAGTTTGCTGGATTCAACGACTGGTTTCATGAGCTTCTCCTTTGCGGACGCTGGCGTCCGCTATTATTGAAATTGATCTTGCCTTCGAATGTGATGCTGAATAACCCCAAGACTCTTTGACCAAATATAAGTTCGGAGACCGCGCAAGTCAACAGGTTTTCCCGTATAAAACCGGGACCGCCGGATATCCGTAACATAAAAAATACACGGATGGTGACTGGCGGTATCCCGGGCCCCCGCACTCCGGGCTAATAAATCCCCTTCTCGAACTTTTCTATGACCTCTTCCTCCCGCTCCGCGCCGCTTATCCATTCGCGGAGGTATTCGTCCGAGAGAATTGTTTCCATATAACCCTTCGAGAGCCCCCCGGCCTCTATACCGTACGTG
>DATIET010000082.1:0-12188 GCA_035455615.1 Thermodesulfobacteriota bacterium | reverse complement strand
CGCAGGTGCTCACCCGCCGCCGGTTCTGCATCATTTATAATGTTTATATTCGCCACCATGCGGGAGGGATGAGAATGGGTATAAGAGATACTTTCAAATTGTCCGGGTACGTGAAGGAGGAGATAACGAGGGACCTGATCGCGCTTGGCGGGCTGCCGTTCTATTTTCTCGTCCTAGTGAGGGCCGCAATAGGCGATTACCTTTCATTCCTCGTTCAGGTCGCGGCCGCACTGCCAGTGCTCTACCTGCTCACAAGCCTCGTCAGGGGCGCGAACCTCCACATAGCAAGGGCGCTGGTCCTCGTCGTCTTCACGTCGATTTTCTATGACGCCCTCCCCTTCACGGTTTTTTCGTTCCTCGTCTGGGGCGTGATGGTTTATTCCCTTGTCTATCTGAAGACAGGCGCAGGGAAAATATTAAAGGGGATAGCGCTAGGCGTCGTGAGCGTCGCGTTAAGCTATTCGCTCACGCTCCTGATCGTTCCGGTGTAATAAGTTATGGGTATTTATGTGTCCCGATAAAGACAATTTTAATTGTTCCGATTCATACTAAATCGTATTAGCTGATTTGAAATTCAAATTCAATCCTGAAGCTAACCCGCTTCTATTATAGCGTAAAAACCGGGATTCTTGCAGGATGGCATGGCCCTTGCCCCCATTAACGACGAATGCCTAATGCCAAGGCAGGTCAGTTGATATACGGCGATAGAGATTTATACGCCGATCAAAAGTTATAGGAGGTGATTGACATGATGAAGTCAATTATTTTCGGTCTAGCAGCACTGTCATTAGCCTTCCTGTTTACGGCAGACAATTCGTACGCGGACAGGGACGCGACCCCTTACGAAGCCGCCGCGGTCTACGGCGCTTTGAAAACGCAGGGATGCACCGTGGTGGATGACATAGAGGTTGAATCCTTCGCCGCCGTGTACAGATACGGCGAGCCCCGCGATGTGCTCCCGGGTATCTATAAAACGGAAGCGATCTGCAGCGACGGTGAGAGGTACGACATCAAGATGGATTCTCAGTTAAATATCTTATCGATGAGACCGGATTAACCACCGGTTATCACCGAGATAACGGAATCCAGTTTATAAAGACAGGAGAATGCCCGGGATAACACCCGGGCATTCCCTTTAAAAAGAGAAGAAAAAGAAGAAAAACGGAGAAGAAAAATGAAAAGAATATTGATTTCGTTCTTATTAATATTGGCTTTCATCATTGCGGTGCCGGCTGCAAGCATGGCCGGCAATAAGCACGGCCACCATAAACATCACAACAAATATTACTACAACAGCGGTTCTTACGTCGGCGGGAATTTCTATTACAGGCCCTATTATCCGAGACCTGTGTATTATGCTCCTCCCCCTCCTGTCGTATATTACGCGCCGGCACCCTATCCCGCTCCGTATTACCCGCCGGCCAGCGGCAGTTTGTTCTTTGGAATTAGCATAGATTAAAAGATTTCAACAAAACGAAAGGAGGTGATTGACATGAAGAAGTCAATTATTTTCGGAATTACGGCTCTGTCATTAGCCTTCCTGTTTACGGCAGACAATTCGTACGCGGACAGGGATGCAACCAGTTATGAGGCAGCCGCGATCTACGGCGCTTTAAAAGCACAGGGATGCACCGTGGTTGATGACGTGGAAGTCGAGCCCTTCAGGGGCATGTACGGATATCGCGAACCCAACGGTCTCTTGCCGGGTATCTATAAAACGGAAGCGGTTTGCTTCGACGGGGAGAGATACGACATCAAGATGGATTCGCAGCTGAATATCCTGTCTAAAGAAGAAGATTAACCCGCTCTTCCGGGGGGCGGTTCCGAACAGGGGCCGCCCCCCGTAATTTTCCTGCTTCAAAACTTCTCAGGTATCACTTCGACGCCGGATACGCGGGGAGGTTCATAGCCTTTCTTCTTCTGAAGCGGCGGCAGCTCGAGCTTCTTCTTCGGTATTTCCTTATAAGGAATCATGCCTAGGAGGTGGCTAATGCAATTGAGCCTCGCCCTCTTCTTGTCGTCAGCGGGCACGATATACCAGGGAGAAATATCGGTATCCGTATACTTGAACATATCGTCCCTCGCCCGCGAGTAGTCGTACCAGCGCTTCCTCGCCTCCATGTCCATCGGGCTTATCTTCCACTGCTTGAGCGGGTTGTCTATACGCTCCTGAAACCTCTTTTCCTGCTCCTCGGGAGAAATCTCGAGCCAGTATTTGAAGAGCATTATCCCCGAATGGATAATGGCGTCCTCGAACCCCGGGCACGTGCGGAAAAATTCCATATACCCTTCATCCGTGCAGAACCCCATCACCCTCTCGACCCCCGCGCAGTTGTACCAGCTCCGGTCGAAGAGCACAATCTCTCCCGCAGAAGGGAGGTAGGGGACATAACGCTGGAAATACCATTCCGTTTTCTCCTTCTCCGTCGGCACACCGAGGGCGGCGACTCTGCATACGCGGTGGTTCAAGGGCTCGGTGATGCGTTTTATCATACCGCCCTTCCCGGCCGCGTCCCGGCCCTCGAACAGGACGACTATCTTCTTCCCCTCGTGAGTTACCCAGTCCTGGAGCTTTACGAGCTCGGTCTCAAGCCTTAACAGCTCCGTATCGTATACTTTATCGTCGATATCCCTCGTATCCCGGCTCCGCTCTTCGATGTTTAAGGATGCCGCCTCGCCGGCTCCCTTCTTTTTCTTTTTATCTTTCTTCTTGTTTCCCATCTTCATACCCCCTTAAATCCTGGAATCCACGTTCAATTATAATCCGATTCCCGCGGTGCGAATTTAATCATTCAATCTTCCACAATGAATCCGGCGATCATGCCGGGGTCGTAATACAAATGATTCGGGACCTTCCAGAAAGGCCCGCTCTTCACGCTGTGGACTATGTATTCCACGGATACCCCTTTCTCAGCCGCAATTTTCTGAAGCCGGTCCGTGCCGGGATAGAAGCCGAATTCATCGGCTATACCGATCTCAATCAGTAAAGGCGGATGGTCCGGGCCGAGGAGGCGGGGAGCGGCTTTCAAGGGGTCGGCGACGTCCCATGATTCATTCGCCGGATAGAATTCCCTGATCAGGTTGAGGGACTCTCTCGTCAGGACGGGAATCTGCGGCGTAGCGATCCCGCGGATGCAGGCATCGCCGCCGTCTTCGGCATAAGGATCGCAAACGGGTATCAAGGGGGAATTCAAAACAGCCCTGTCCCACAATTCGGGATGTCTCAGATATAGCTGAAGGGCGTTCTGCCCTCCCATGGAAGTCCCCCATATTATGTAATCCCCATCCTTCGGACCCAGTTTTTTCTCGATCTCCGGTAAAACCGATTTAACGAACCATGAGACGGGATAGCGCCCCCCGTCAGGAGTGAGGAGGAACTTCCGGCCTAAACTGAATACGACGACCGTCGGGGCGTGCCTGCCGTTTTCTTTCCACCATTCGACGACTTTAGCACGGTTTTCAGAACCGGGCCTGCCGGGGGCGAGCCACGCGCATTGGTCGTTCGAATAGCCGTGGAAGTAAAATAAAACGTCTTTGGACGCCGACCCTTTTGTCCGCGTTATGCAGATGTGCCAGGGCGATACCGGATCATCATAATCGGAGCATTCCTGAATATATCCGGAAGCCAACTCCGGGGGGATCTCCGAGGCGCAGCCCGGAGACGAATCGGGCCGCCTGCAGCCCATATAAAGCATAAGGGTGAAAAGAGCACAAATTATGGCCGCCGGCGGCCTCACTTTATTTCCCCAGCTCTTTCTCTATCACAGACGAGAGGTCGAGGAGCGCCTTCCCGCAGTCCCCGGTGAAGGACGAGCCGTGCATTATGGCGAGCGTCTTCGCGTCGAGCGCGGCGAGCCTCCTGAATATCCCGTTCATCTGCGGCGTGTAGGGGATGTAATAGGCGAAGGGGCTCGACTGCATGTTGCGGAGAGAATCCGCCGCGCGCCCGACTACGTCAGACTCAGTGAGCGGCTCCACCTCGCCGAAGTGCGTGAAGAGGTCGGAGCAGAAGAGCGTCCCACCGGTCTCCTCGAATAAAACCCCCGCGTCCCAGCCGTGCGGCAGGTGGGCGGTCGAGCAGAACCTGAACGTCCGGCTCCCCGTCTTAAGCGTCTCGCCGTCCTTCATCCCCTTCGCGGGGCGTTTGGCGAAGTCGTTCACGCTGACGAGCGCTCCCAATTCGGAGCAGACCGCCTCGGCCCGGGGCGCAATCTCGAGCCACCTGTTGAGAGAGCCGCACTCGTCGGACTCGAAGTGGCTGAACCCAACCCAGCGGAGGCTCTCCGGTTTTATGATCTTCGACACGCCGTCTCTCAAATCGTCGAACATGGAATTGAGCCCGGAATGAAAGAGCAGCGGCTCGTCGTCCTTTACGAGGAAGTGGTTGAACTGGAGCCCTATTTCCTTATAGGTTATGGAAATGCGGTATACGTCCGGTGCTATTTCGTCTATTTTTGACATGGTTTTCCCCCTCTTCTATCCGAATGTTTTGAATACGCTCACGAAATAGAATATAGTACCGGAGGGAATTTTTAAACAAGGGTTAAACATCGGCTGATGCATAATGAACGCCATAGCACACTGATAAGCATCGTTTAAAGAAGTTAAACGCGGGTCCGATTATCGGCGTTACAGGAGCGTGGCTTAACCGGGACCGGAGCGCTGCGGTACGAAGCTCGGCATGCCCCACGTATGGTCGCTCGTTGCCGCCCGGACCAGAAGCCCCGGTCAGAATGACCGTGCTCATGGAGGAAAGCGGGACGTAAAAGAATGATTTCATCCGGGTTGCCGGGCTTACCTTCTCCTGCCGTATCCGCCCCCGCCGCCACCGCCCCCGTATCCGCCCCCGCCGCCACCGCCGCCGCGTCCACCCGAGGGTTTGCCCGTGTTCTTACGCGCTTCGTTCACCTTGAGAGGGCGGCCCTTGAACTCGAAGCCGTCGAGCGCGTCCTTGGCTTTCTCCGCTTCCTGCTGTGTGCCCATCTCGGCGAACCCGAACCCCTTGTCCCCTATTACGCGGACGTCCGAGACCGTGCCGTATTTGGACAAGAGTTCGGTTATTTCCTCGACAGTCGTATTATAGGTGAGGTTCCCTATGTAGAGCTTTTTGCCTTGCATTCGTTACTCCTTTGTGAAAAATCGATTTGTCTCATCAAGCCTTACAGAGGCGGATGCAAGATACCCGTTGAACCTTCCCCCACAATAACTTGTGAACCATTAGTATACACTACGGGAACTCATAAAAATACAGGGGGTTCCGATGCCGGGCGCCGTAACAGGCGTCGATGGGGGTTGTTCAGACAAATGGCGGGGGCAATTTCCCCGGTTGTCAGACGAGGAGCCTTTCGGTCAGGTCTTGCACGAGGGTATCGATGCTGACCATCGTGTGGGGGACGTCCTTCCAGCCGGTTATCGTAAGTGTGTTCCCGTAAGAAAAAGCGCTCGACCCTGCGCGCCACCCTATCGTCAGCTTCCTGGTCGTTTCATTATCTCCGACCGTACGTATGGAGCACGACCTGTTGAACCTGTTTATCTGATTGAACCCGCGCTTGTTTATGTAAGTGTCTATCGACCAGCCCCTCTTCGTGGCCTTCCGCTTCATCTCGTCCACGGCGGGCTCGACCACGTCTTTCCAGAGCTTGTTCACCCTTATGAAGGCGCTTCTGTCGAACGTCAGTATGGCCGCCCTGTCGAGATAATTTCTAACCGTATCGTTGACGAGCCTCTCCGTTTCCTTGAGCGTTGTGCCTGATAACTTGAGGTTCGGGAGCTCCGGGCAGGAAACTATATAACCGTTTTCTGTTTTCGTGAAGATCGCTAGGTATTTACCGCAGATCAGTTTGGCTTTGATTATAATAGAGTACCCTGTTCCGGGGGCGATAGCAAAGATTGTCCCGAAATGGCAGCCTGCGGGGGGCTCGGAGCGCATAGCATAACGGAAGCCAGAAATGAAAATTTGTACTACAATCTGACACCCGCCGCCGTGCGGGTCCGCTGCGTATTTAAATTCCCCAATGTTTACGGCGTGAACGCCCGTCACCCCTGACTGGCATAGCGCTTGCACTTCTATATAATATGGATATGAACGCTCATATCCGTAAATCCGCGTGGAGGTGACTCTTATGAGTCTTGGACACATTTGCAGGAGAGACGTCGTGACGGTCGAGCCGGGTACGACTGTGAACGAGGTTACGAGGATAATGGAGGATAAGAACCTGGGGAGCGTGATCGTCACCGGGGGGGACGACAAGTTCGGCATCGTGACCGACAGGGACATAGCGCTCAGGGTGGTGAACAGGTGTCTCGACCCGTCGAGGACTACGGTGGAAGAGATAATGACCCAGAACCCAGTGCTTACGCTCAGGGAGGACATGGGGCTTCTCGAAGCGCTCGAACAGATAAGGAAGAGCGCGGTGAGGAGATTCCCGGTCGTCGATGTGGACGGCGGGCTCAAGGGCATCATCACGCTCGACGATATAATCAGGCTCCTCGGAAAGGAGATCGCCGACGTCGCGAGCGTGATCGAGAACGAGGGACCGGTGTTCTGAAAATTCCCGTTCCGGTATTTTGAAAATTCTGATTGTGGACACGCCTGTCAGGAATTATAATTAAGCTCACTATGACAGACATCGATAAGGCGTTACTCGACCCGACGAGCGTGTTCAAAGCGCCTGAAGACGTGCTCAAGGCGCGGGACATCACGCGCGAGCAGAAGATAGAGATACTCCTCAGGTGGGAATACGACGCGAGGGAGCTCCAGGTGGCCGATGACGAAAGCATGACCGGGGGCAACAACAACCTTCTCCAGAGGGTCCTCGAATCTTTGAGCGCGCTCGGATACGTGCCCGACCCGGACAAAGAACCGCCCACCATGCAGGGCTGAACACCTAATCAGGCGATTTCGTACAGCCCCGCAATTATGTCCTTCCACATGCCCGGCATATCCGCGAGCATCCGAGAAGCAGTGTTCCTTATTGATTTAAAGTCCGCGCCTTCGGGGCTTACCTTTATATCGAGGACCTGAGGCTCGTTCACGGGCTTGCCGATCTGGGAGACGAGGAAGGCTGAGGCCTCTCCGGCGAGGCCCGAATCCACGATCCTCCTGCAAAGGTCCCGGGCGAAGAGGTTATATAGCTTGCCCACGTGGCTCACCGGGTTCTTCCCGGCTGCGGCCTCGAGCGTCATCGGCCTGTAAGGAGTAATGAGCCCGTTCACCCTGTTCCCCCTCCCCACCTGCCCGTCGTCCCCCTGCTCGGCGCTCGTACCCGTGACGGTGATATATACGCTGCCGCTCCCGTAGTCGTCGGCGGTATTTATACTCACCCGCGCGCCCTCCGCCCATTCCATCGATTCGACCGCCCGCTTCACTTCCTCCATTTTCGACGCGTAATCGGCTACCGAAGAGACGTACTTATCGACTACCGCTATGGCCGCGGTGAGCGAAATCCCGTCCCCCCTCCTCACACCCATTATCTTCACGTCCTCGCCTACGAAGGGGTATGCCGCCCTGGCTTCGGGGCCGTTCAGGTACCTCTCGGTCAGGTAAACGACCCTTTCGAGCCTGTCGAACGGGTAGAAACCCGCCCCGCAGGACGTGTCGTTAGACAGAGGCACCTCCCCCCTTCCGAACCTCCTGAACAGGTCCGCGAGGTCCCTGCTCCCAGGCCTTATCATGATTGTGACTTTCACGTCCCTTACGGGATCGAGATGCCTGACTGTTTCGGCTATAACGCCGCGCGCCGCTTCGGCGGATATCTCGTCGACGGGGAGGGGCCTTCCCCGGAGGTCCTTTACCGCGCGTCCGGCTACTATTACCTCTATCGGCTCGACGACCCTGCCGCCCCCGAACGCGGGCTCCGAAACGCCCCCCACGAGGAGAGCCTTGTCCACGTTGTGGTGCATGACGCAGCCGAATTCGGAGAGATAATACCCGGAGAGGGCCCTCGATATCCCTTCAGCGATATAATCGCATAGTGTGTCCGGGTGTCCCGAACCCTTCCTTTCGACGGCTTCGACTCCCTGCTCCCGGGGGAGGGGTCTCCCGAGGGGGCCGATGAATATGTTGTTTTCCATGACGGGTCCTCCCGGCTCAGGCTCCGTGAGAAAGGCCGGGATGGGGAAATAGTACCATATCGGGCTGTAAGGGAGCGCGCCCGCCGCCTGACCGGACGCGTGTGTATGATGTAGGATAAACGGACAGCTCTATCGTCTCCCGGAGGGGGCGTGAAAACGATCTTTCGGGTATTTTGCCCTCAAAAATCACCCCCGTGCCTTTAATTTAAGCATTCAAAGCCCGGCTTGCATGAAATATATGCGGCTTTTTTCCCGAGTTCTTTGTCTAATTCCTCTCAGACCGCATTTGGGAATAAGTGGCACCATAATTGCTCATGCATATATCAGAGAGAGGGAGATTCCGAGTTAGTTACGTCATTATACGTCGTTAAAGGAGCCGGGCTTTGGAGCTGGCATTAATACTCGTGTTGTTTTCTTCCTTCCTACTTATAGCGGGAACGATGAATTCCTTCGATCCGGAAAGCGCCCACGAACAAAGACGTCTCGACATGGTCGACGAACAGATCGTCTTCAGGGACATAACGTCTCCCGAGGTGCTGAGGGCGATGAGGACGGTGCCGAGACACAGGTTCGTTCCCGAATACCTCGCGGATCTGGCCTACGGCGACACGCCGCTGCCGATAGGCATGGGGCAGACTATCTCCCAGCCCTACATCGTCGCGTTCATGACGGAGCTCCTCTCCCCGGAAAAGGGTCAGAAGGTGCTTGAGATAGGCACGGGCTCCGGATACCAGGCGGCGGTCCTCGCCGAGCTCGGCGCCGAGGTCTACACCGTGGAGATACTGGAGCCGCTCTCGCTTTTCGCGAGGAGCGTCATCAACGGGCTCGGTTATTCGAACGTGCATTTCAAAACGGGGGACGGATATGCCGGGTGGGAGGAACACGCCCCTTACGACGGAATCATAGTGACGGCCGCCCCGGAGGAGATACCCGAGCCCTTAAAAGCCCAGCTCAGGGAAGGGGGCAGGATGGTCATACCCATAGGGGACGACATGCAGGAGCTCCTCCTTCTCACAAAGACGAAAGACGGGCTCGACGAGGAAAGGGTAGCCCCGGTGAGGTTCGTACACATGACAGGAGAGGCCGAAAAGCACGTCAAAACAGAGACGAAGAAATAACCGGCCCGGAACCGCCCGGCATTAAGCAAACCTGAGACCCCGTCCGAATATTACGTGCAATTACAACAATATTTTTAAGATCACGAGAAATTTACCGGAATCCCGGCACTATACGTATCTTATGAACCGATATGCCCGCGGGATCGGACCCTGCCCGTTTTTTTTCAGAACCATTCAGCCTGAAGTGCCGTATAATTTTAATTAGGGCCTTTTGAGGACGGCCGCCTGTATGCGTTTATCTAACGACTCGCACACAGCCCGGATAAATTCGATCATGCTTCATTTGATGAAGAAATAGACGATGTTAACGAAAGAGAACGCAGCCAGAAGGAAATTAAAGAAGCTTACTCCCCGTACGGTCCAGTCCGTACTGGATTCGCTGACGGAAAATCTGGCCGTTCTCGACGTCAGGGGAGTGATAGTCTCCGTAAACAGCGCATGGATGAACTTTCCCTCCGAGCACGGGGGAACAGCGCTCGACCGGGCGGCGGTCGGAGAGAATTACCTGAGGGCGTTCAGGGACGCTTTCGGCAAGGGAACGAAATTCGTCCGGGCTTGCCGGGCTATCGGCTCGGTACTCACGGGCGCGAGGGGGAAATACTCGACCGAATATCCGTGCGACCTCCCCGGCGGAACTAGGTGGTTCAGGCTCGCCGTGACTGCGCTGAAGATCGGAAAGACAACGACGGGCGCGGTCGTTTCCCACTCGGACATAACGAGGAGGAAGCTCGCCGAGTCGGAGACCAGGAGGCTCGCCGTCATCGATCCCATGACGGGCGTGCTCAACAGGAAGGCGGGGCTCGCCTACATACGGGACCATATAAAGATTGCCAGGAGACGTAAAAAGAGTCTCACGGTATGTTATATAGACCTCGACAACCTGAAATACGTCAACGACAATTACGGGCACAGCGAGGGGGACAAGACGATACGCTCCGCTGCAAAGCTGATGAAGAAGGCGCTGCGAGAGACGGACGCGATATGCAGGCTCGGGGGCGACGAGATACTGCTCGTGCTCCCCGATACGACGATCGACAAGAGTATTCATGTCCTGGAGCGGCTGGCCGGGATGATTGCGCGGAGAAACGAAAAAGCGCGCATACCCTGGAGGCTCGAATACAGCTACGGCTTAGCCGAATATTCGCCGGGCGCGAAGCTCACCGCCGAAGAGCTCGTGGACACAGCCGACCGGAACATGTACAAGATGAAGGTGTCGAAGAAGCATAAGAAGGGGGTCAATTAGCCTCGATCCCGGGAATCCGGATTGAGACCTGCCGTCCGGCCCGAAACTGTTTGATACAGCTCTATCGACCGTCCTTCGATAGCCCCTTGGGGGATTACGACGACGGGCTGGGTTTCGGCGATGCGGCCGGCAAACGGAGAGCACATACTGCCCCGGTAAATACAATCGAAAAAATATTGATGCAGGTTCATCCGATGAGCCCGCAGCCTTCGTAGTTATAGTTAAGGCTCAGACCGCGGACAGAAATTAATGCTCAACAGGACCATGCTCGACGGATTAACTAACAAAATAATCAACGGAATTGTATATCAGGATATGTTGAAGAAAGAAAAGAATAAAATAGAGCTATTAGCCAGGGTGCAGTTCGAATCGGTGCTGGCGGTCCTCGACTCCCTCCCCGAGCACATCGGGGTGCTCGACAGCTCGGGAGTGCTCGTAGCCGCCAACCGCTCCTGGACCGGCTACAGCGCGAAGAACGGCGGGGGCGCCGCCGAGAGGCCGGAGCCGGGGACCAATTACCTCAGGATGCTGAAGAAACATTCCGCTGAGAACGACAGGTCGGGCCGGATATGGAAGAATATCGTGTCGGTGCTGGGCGGGAAAAAGGACAGGTTCACGATGGAGTACCCTTCCCACAGGGGACGCGACAGGAAATGGTTCCTCCTCTCGGTCACGCCCATGAAGACAGGCGCTCACGTGACCGGGGCAGTAGTCTCCCATACGGACATCACCAGGAGGAAGCTTGCAGAGCTCGAAACCAAGAGGTTCTCGGTAACTGACCCCATGACGGGGATACTAAACAGGAAAGCGGGGCTCGAGTCCGTCCAGAGGCAGATGAAATTCTGCGAGAGGCACGGGTGCAGCTTTACGGTCTGCTACATAGACCTCGACAACCTGAAGCGCGTGAACGACAGCTTGGGCCATAAGGAGGGGGACAGGGTCATAATAACCCTGGTTAACCTGCTGAGAGGCGCCCTCAGGGAATCCGACGTAATGTGCAGGCTCGGGGGGGACGAGATACTCCTCATACTGCAGGAGACCTCTCTCGACGGGAGCGCAGCCGTGCTGAAGAGGATCCGGGAATCGGTCGACGCCAGGAACGAGAGGAGCTCGAAACCCTACACGATAGAGTTCAGCTACGGTATCGCCGAGTACAGTCTCGGGAGCGGGCTCACCCCGGACGAGCTCGTGGACATAGCCGACCGGAATATGTACAAGATGAAGTCCGCAAAGAAGTCGAAGAAAGGCGGGAACTACAGAACCCGCTCTTAACAATATCTATTTCCTGACTACATTCACAATAATCCGTACATTCGATCATAGGTGAAGGGGGCCTGAGGGCAGTCGAAACGGCACTTAGCAGACTCGCACAGGCGGCGACTCCGACATTCCGACAATCGCCCGGAGTATATACCCTGCGCGGTTGTCGGAGTGTCGGAAAGGGTTTGGGGGAGGTGATGTTTATGTTAAATCATGGTTTTTTTATCGTGGCGGAAAAGTCAGCCTTTCTTTCAAATATTTTTTGGACCTAAATCCGTTTCCTTTACGATTTGAAATAGTTCACTTTTTAGAGACTCATCCTTATAATGTTGAAATTCTTCTTTAGCTATGTTTAGTGTTCTATTGCCGATACCTATGGTAAAAATCAGTATGATGATTGTTATAAAACTTAATAACGGATTTAAGCAGGACGAACGGGTAAAGAGACAGAGACCAGACTCTGAGCCCGAACTCAATACAACACGGACGGCATC
>DATIET010000081.1:0-12377 GCA_035455615.1 Thermodesulfobacteriota bacterium | reverse complement strand
AGCTTTAGCGAAGACGGAAGCCCGTCGAAGGGTCGAAGGACGGAGTATTTTCTTCCCCGACATTACAGAATTTGCGTTAAGAAAATAGATTATTAAGGCGTCTATAAATCTTTCAGGGCTGGGGTGGAATTGAAAGATTTTCGCCTTAATATGATATTTTTAGCAAATTATGTACAGTCGGATGATTTTTGCTTCTTTTCATCGAGGAAAAGAAGGATAAAAAAACAGCTTTTCTCCTTTCCCAGTCTTTTCATAAACCACACATTGTGTGCCACACTACGTGTGTGATTTTTGCTTCTTTCCAGGCTACGGCAGGCTCTCGTCACGGCGTAGGCCATGCCGTAGCCGGGCCGCCTTGACGAGTCATTTTTCTCTAAAAATCATTGGACGCGTTTATTCCTCATCAAGAAGGCTCTTCTCCTGGTCTTCGATGAGCCGAGACCTCTCTTCCTTGAGCTGCCTCACCTTCTTGGACGTTTGGACCGTCTCCTCGAGATACGAGGTCGACGCATCCCGCTTATCGCTCAGGTGACCGAAAAGTTTCGAAATGCCGAAAATTACCACAATAACGATGATAAGCCCGACCACAGTCTTCCAGCTCATGTACGAAGTATAGGTTTCTACCCCGCCCATTTCAACATACCGTGCTGCTGCCCGATTCTTGAAGTGGGACTAAAAACATTTATACTAACCTCGATGGATCCTAAGGAAATCAAGGCAATGATAGAGGCCGGCATGCCTGGCTCCTCGGTCGAAGTGGATGGGGACGGAACGCATTTCGAAGCGGTTATCGTTTCAAGCACATTTGACGGGAAGACACTCTTGGAGCGCCATCAGCTTGTATATAAAGTCTTGGGCGAAGCCATGAAGGAAAGGATCCATGCGCTGTCGCTCAAGACATATACCCCTGAGCAGTGGGATAAGATTAAATAGAAGCCCGGGCCTGGGGGATCGGACTTTAGAATTTGCAGAGGCTTTTTAAGACATCGGGAGGCAGCATAGAATGGAAGACACGCTTAAGAAGATAGAATCGCAGGTCGCTAATAACAAAGTGATTTTATTTATGAAGGGAACGAGGGAAATGCCGCAGTGCGGATTTTCCGCGAAGGTCGTACAGATACTCAACTCACACGGCGTCGACTACGAAACCGTCGACGTGCTGGCCGACCCGGAAATCAGGCAGGGTATCAAAGAGTATTCCAAGTGGCCCACACTCCCCCAGCTCTTCATCGGCGGAAAGTTCATCGGCGGCTGCGATATATGCGTCGAAATGGACGAGTCCGGGGAGCTCGAGCCCATACTCAAGGACGCGGTACGGGAATAACCTAGCCGTTATTGAGCTCCGAGTAGTATTCCGACAGTTTGTCCCTCAAGAAGAGCCTCGCTCTCAGCACCCTCGATTTCACAGCGGGCACGGAAAGATTCAATATGCTCGAAATTTCCTTACTCGTGAGTCTTTCAATATCCTTCATGTGAAAGACCACTCTGTACTCCTCGGGCAGCTCGCCGATAGCCCTTTCTATCAGCTCTGTCCCCTCCTTCCCCAGTAGCTGCGAATCGGGCCTGCCGCTCCAATCACTCTCCTCGACCCCTTCGAGCACGCCGTAGTCGTTGTAGGGCTTATAATCGTCAAGGCTCAGCTCCTTATCGCTGCTCCTTCTCGAATTCCTGATATACATGAAGCTCGCGTTCGAAGCGACCCTATAGAGCCAGGTCGAAAACCTGGACTCTTTCCTGAACGTAGACAATTTTTCCACCAGGATGAGAAAAACCTCCTGAAGTATCTCTTCGGCATAGCTCTGGCTGCTCGTTATCCTGTAGGCGAGCCTGTAGACCTTGTCCCCATACCTGTTTACGAGCTCGTTAAACGCATCCTCGTCCCGCCGGGAAATATACAGGCTCACGAGGTCCTCATCCGTGAGGTCGCTTACACTGCGCGCTATTGCCAAGTGGTTTTTATTCTTAAGGCTCAACACCGAAACCATCCTTTCATGAGCAGATCTTGCAGATTTCATAATTGCATCTCCTGATTCAATAATATAGTTGACCGGTCTGTTTGTTTCTTAACAAAAAAATATATAAATCACTTACCCCGCGGAATACGCTTCCGCCGTCTCCTTTTTCGATATAGAGAGTTGTAATACCCCATCGCCCAGCCTCTTTAACATGTAAGGGTCATTAAACGTCTTACCCAGCAATATCATCCCTTCGATATAGGCGACCATCGCCTGCGACGTGGCGGGGGGGTCCGTTTCAGGGGGCAACACGCCCTCTTCGACGGCTTGAACAACCACCCTTTCCAAATACCTGGTCCACTCGCAGAATATCTCCTCGATTTTCTTCCTTATCCCCTCGTCCTGAGTGCTCAGCTCAAGGGCCAGGTTCCCGAACCCGCACCCGGTCACACATCCCGTGCAGTCCTTCCTGCTGGACTGGTATTCATAGGACGTCCTTAGGAGCGTCTCGAACTTTTCGAGCGTCGAAGCATCGGAATTAAAAACCGGGTCTAGTGTATCTTCCTTGAACTTCTTCCATATCAGGTCGAGGGCTTCCAGAGTGAGATCGCGCTTCGAAGGGAAAAAATGATAGAAGCTCCCCTTCTTCACCCCTGCGTGCTCGCAAAGCTCCTGAACCCCCACCGCGTTATAACTCCGCGTCCCTATGAGCTCTATCGCGCTGTTTATAAGATTTTCTCTTGTGTCGCTCGTGCGTCCCATTTAAATCAACTTCCTTTAGTTGACCAGTTGGTAAAATATTAGCACATATAACCCCGCTGTCAAGCGGTTCTTCTAAATTTACCGATTGAGGCAATCGGAACAGGGGTTAAGAAGATTGCAAGTCCCTATAAACCAATATTTATTTCGTATTAATGGAAATCAAAAATTTTACGGCTCAGGGTTAGAAATAAGGATCGAGCCGTGAATATTCGACTTGCGAAGTTAATAATTAATGTTCGATTAAGCTCCTCAGCGCCGGCGCCGAATCGGAATGCCGCAGGGTCGAGAGGGCTTTCCTTTCTATCTGCCTTATCCTTTCCCTCGTCAGACCGAACCTCTTTCCGATCTCGTCCAGGGTGAACGAACCCTGATAACCAATGCCGAACCTCATCTTTATAATCTCCCTTTCCCTCTCGTCCAGCATATGCAAAGCCCGCTCGACGCTTTCGGGTATCGAGACCTCGGCAATGAGCGAGTCTACGGGAGTCGTATCCGAATCGGGGATATATTCCATGAACGTAGTCTTCTCGCCCGCCCAGACAGGGGAGTCGAGCCCGACCGTCCTGATCCCGTTTCCCGATTCCAATACCTGCCTTACGTTCTCAACGCTCATTTCGACTGCGGCCGCGAGCTCGCAGGGATAGGGATCCCTCCCGTTCAACTCTATGAATTTTCCGCGCTCGGTCCAGACCTTCCCCGCTTTTTCGAGAACATACGCAGGTATCTTTACGGTCCTGGTCTGGTTAAATACCCCCCTGATCATACCCTGATTGATCCACCAGCAGGCATAGGTCGAAAACCTGTAGCCCCTCGTATGGTCGAACCGCTCGACGGCCTTTATTAGGCCGAGGTTCCCCTCCTGGATCAGGTCGAGGAACGGGATGCCCCTGCCCACGTACCTCTTCGCCAAACTGGCGACGAGCCTGAGGTTAGCCCTTATAAACCGGTTCTTTAACCTCTCTTCGGCCCTCGTATAAGCTTCGAGGAGAAAAACGAGCTTTCTCAGCCGCTCCCTCTCGCCGCTCTTCATTCCGGGCTTGGCGGTGAACCCGTCTGAGGGGAAATTGAGCTCACATGTGCATTGCCCGCTTTCGCCGGGGAGATTTCCGCCCAATAGTTTGTTTATCGCCTTTTTTACACGGAGCGCGCGCGCCTCGCATTCCTTCATCTTGGCGGCAATCCCGATCTCCTCCCTCCTCGTGAGAAGCGCTTCCGTACCCACCTCTTTGAAGTAAGCGTTTACGAGCCTGAGTTCCTGGTCGAGGTCTCCGGGCCCGGGTGCTCGGTTTTCCGCCGCGGGTCCGCTTTTGGGCTCGTCATCCCCTTCCGGGTAAACGTATTCGAGGCCTTCCGATGGAATCGCTTCGTCCGGGAACTCCCCGGATTCATAGTCTATTCCGTCAAAAGCCGCCTCGTATGAAACCGCCTTCGGCATTCTAGCCCCTCCTCGGTGCCTGTTTAGAGACCCCGCTTTCCATTCGGCATATCTGTGTGCCTTGGTTCCGGGTCTCTAATAAAGAACTACGTCTCAACCGAGAAGAGCGGATTTTCCCGCGAAGAATGCGCCTGCGATACAGGCGGTCATAAGACATGCGAGAGTTGCGGCTACGAGTGCCCTGAACCCTACGGCGGCTATATCCCTTTTCCTCGACGGAGCCAGTGCAGCAGCCCCGCCCACGAAAATAGCCATCGAGGCAATGTGGGCGAACCCGCATAGCGCGTAGGCTGCGAGCACGGGAGAGCGGGGGTCCGCAATCAGCCCTTCCTTCATCGCCCGCGCGAGGTCCTGGTAGGAAACGACCTCCGTAACCACCGCCCGTTCACCGATTATTTTAGATATTTGATATGCGTCCGGGAGCGGGACCCCTATCACGAGTGTGAAGGGATAAAATAAGTATCCGAGCAGTCCTTTGAGCGACCAGTCGATATTTAATCCGAGAAAATTGTTTACATAAGCGCCGAGACCCCCTGTCACGAGGTCGAGGAGGGCGACCAGCCCGAGCACCGCGACCAGAAGGGCGGCTATGCCAACGATGAGCCTCACGCCGCTCTCCGCCCCGCCGATCACTGCCTCGAAGAGGCTGGCCTCCTTTTCGTAATAAGGCTCGACCTTCATACCTAGAGTCAGCGGGACCGAGTCCTCCGGGAGTACGAGCTTGGACATGACGAGAGAGGCGGGGGCTGAAAGAACCGAAGCCGAAACCAGGTGAGCCGCGATCGTGGGGAACTCACCCTTAAGACTGAAAATATATAAGGCCAGGATGTTCGACGATACTGTCGCCATCCCGGCGGTCAGGACGGTACAGAGCTCGGAGCGGGTCATTTGATTGAGATAAGGTTTTATGGTCAGAAGGGACTCGATACCGACAAAGATATTCGACGCAACGCTCACCGACTCGGCCCCCGACACCCTCATCAATCTCGAGAACAGGGAAGAGAAGCCCTTTATCACCCTCGGCATGATGCCCGTGTAATAGAGGATTGACATGAGCGCCGAGAAAAAGATTATCGTGGGAAGGGCCTGGAAAGCCAGGAAAAACCCGAGCGACCCCTCCCCCGCCGCGTTCCGGGCGCCCGGAGGCAGCGCGAGCCTTCCGAAAAGGAACTCCGCCCCCGCAGATGCTGAGCCCAGAACCTTCACGACTATATCGTTAATGAACAGGAATACCTTGGCTCCCGCGGGCAGGAGGAATATAAAGGCGCCGAACAGGAGCTGAAGCGAAATTCCCCATATTATCACCCGGTAATTGACATTCCTCCTGTCGGAAGAAATAAGCCATGCGAATCCGACCAGTATGAATATTCCGGCAACACTGACCAGGTTATAGAGGCTCATGGTCTTCTCTCTCGACCGGCCGCGCGGTCCGGGTCATCCCTGGGGAGTCCGGGCTGCGGAAATCGAGTCCTGCGATAGCTCCGTTTTGTATTTTTTATTAGAAACACATGTGCGGCAAGAGCGGCCGGACTCTCCGTTAATTCTTTAATTAGAAGAAAATGGAGGACCTCCGAAAGCGCGCACTTCATCTAAATAAAGACGGTACTTTAACAAATTACAATATCGTATACAATATAACCCACGAAAAACGGAGGAACGTAATGGTGGCTAGATATTTATTTATATGCGTAATCCTAAATTTCCTCTTATTATTCGGGTGTGCCAAAGGCCCGACCAGTGTAAATGTATTCAAAGCGCCTGAGGCCTCATATTCGAGTTACGAAGTCGTTCTGATCCCGGACTTTAGAAAAACGGATCTGGAATGGGTGCCTTATGATTCCGGCACGGTAATCGCGGACATGGTGGCCGAGGAGCTTAGAACGCAGGACAAGTTTAAGGTTATAAGCCGTACTGACGAATTCGAATCATCCGGGGATCAGAAGACCCTGCTTGTCGACGGAATAGTCAGCGGATATACCCGCGGATGTAAGTACTGTGAATATATTTTTATGGGTTTTGACGATAAAGGAAAAATGTCAGTTCAGGTCAGGGTCACTTTGGTCGATGAAACAACGGGGGAAATCCTTGCAGACGTCGGTATAGACGGAAGGGCAAAACCCCCGGGTACCGGAAGAAGCAAGTATGTAAGAGTCGTTGATGAAATTGTTAAGGTGATAGACGCCGTGAACAGCGGCAAGTCTTGACAGCTTTACTATACTAAAATAACAATTTCAGCTTCCCTTGCGGATTCCGGTAGAAGTAATCGAAACCACGCCCGGATTTAAGACGGACATAGATTTATTTCATGGTTTAATCGAAGCTCTCTTTCGTAAACTTGTGAAAATTTAGCGATTACTTATACTTAGTCGTACCCGGATCCAGACAAGAGGGGCAGGGATTGTGGTGAGGGAGAAATGAAAGCAAAGGTTCTATTTTTTATACTCGGTGCAGCAGCGGGCTTTTTTATAGCCTATACGCACTACGACATCATCATTGCAGCCGGCGCGGCTGTACTCTTAGGAGCAGTATCCACTGGTATCGCGCTCTTACTCGAACGTAACATCAGGAACTATACACCCAGGTCTTTTCTCGGAGCCGCTATAGGGATAACCGCGGCCTCTCTTTCCTTTTTTGCGGTCAGGGAGGTTATTTCGGGGTTCGCCCTCCCGGGAGAGGTATCGTCGCTGATCTCTGCGGCGTTCTTCCTTTTTCTTTTCTACGTCGGCATATCGATCGGCTACAGGAAGGGGAAAGAAACAGAACAGCAGTCCGCAAGGCGGATCCATACGAGGATGGTGACCGAGACTAAGATTCTCGATACGAGTGTTATCATAGACGGCAGAATTGCCGACGTCGCCGAAGCGGGTTTCATAAGCGGGACGATGATAATCCCCAAGTTCATCATCAAAGAGCTCCAGCATATCGCTGATTCGTCGGAGCCCATAAAGCGCGTCCGCGGGCGGAGGGGCTTGGACGTCCTCAAGAGAATGCAGAAGGACATACCTAACGTGTCGGTAAAGATCACGAACCATGATTTTCCCAACATCAAGGAAGCCGATCTCAAGCTCGTCGAGCTCGCGCGGAGGCTGAAGGGGATAATCATAACCAACGACTTTAACCTCAATAAAGTGGCCGGTCTCCAGAACGTTAAGGTAATGAACCTGAACCAGCTTTCGAACGCGCTCAAGCCCGTGGTCCTTCCCGGAGAAACGATGAGCATTCACGTCGTTAAAGAGGGGAAGGAAGAGAATCAGGGCGTAGGGTACCTGGACGACGGCACAATGGTCGTCGTGGACGAAGCCAAGAGGTACCTTGGCGACCATATAGAGGTATCCGTTACGAGCGTGCTTCAGACCCCGACCGGAAGAATGATTTTCTCGAGGGTCAAGGAAGAAGACAGCAAGCACATGGTTTCCGATTACCGTGGCTAATATTCGCGCCTCGGCTGTCATTGCGGCAGCCGGCCAGGGAAAACGGTTCGGGGATGGTCCGCCGAAGCAGTTCCTGCCTCTACGGGGGAAGCCCGTCCTCGCATATTCGGTGGAAACGTTCTCGAAGTCCGGTCTCATCGGCGAGATAATAATAGTCGTCCCGGACGATTGGGCCCGCACTGTCAAGACCGATATAGTGGACAGGTTCTCCATCCCCAAGGTGACAAAAATAATCCCGGGGGGCCCTGAAAGACAGGATTCCGTACTAATAGGCTTAAGCTCCCTCTCCGGGACGCCCGACGTAGTGGCTGTCCACGACGGAGCCCGCCCGTTCGTATCGCTCGAGCTCCTTGAAGAGGTGATCCGTGAGGCCTCCGCGTGCGGAGGGGCTTTAGCCGCGCTCCCCTCGAACGATACGATAAAGAAATCATCCCCCGACATGTACGCAGACAGCACGGTCCCGAGGGAATCCCTGTGGTTCGCGCAGACCCCCCAGGCGTTCAGGTACGACGTATTGAAAAATGCGTTCTCGAAGGCTCTGGAGGACGGCTTTACGGGCACCGACGAGTCTCAGCTCGTCGAGAGGACGGGCGTAAGGGTGAAGATCGTCAAAGGCTCGCCTTACAACATCAAGATCACTTCACCCGGGGACCTAAGACTGGGAGAGCTTATATTGAATATGGGACCGGACGGAGCGGAATAAAAAACGAAACCCTCTCTTCCAAAAAAAATATGCCCGTTTATGATTACGACGTTTAAAGGCCTCGCCAATGTATAGAATAGGATTCGGGTTCGACGCCCATAAGTTCTCGGAAGATAGACAGCTCGTGCTGGGCGGCGTTGAGATACCGTTCGAGCTCGGGTTATCCGGACACTCGGACGCGGATGTGCTGACTCACGCGATTTGCGACGCGCTCCTCGGTGCATTGGGTGAGGGAGACATAGGCACACTGTTCCCGGACACCGATCCCCGGTATATGGGCGCGTCGAGCCTGTTATTCCTGAGCGAGATTTTGAAGCTGGTAACCGCGGAAGGGTATGAAATCGGGAACATCGACAGCGTCATAGTATGCGAAAAACCGAAGATCGCCCCCCATGTTCCCGCCATCAAGAACAGCCTCTCTCGAATCACCGGGCTTTCCGGGAAGGCGCTCGGACTCAAGGCTACCACCACCGATCGCATGGGCTTCACTGGCAGGGGAGAAGGCATAGCTTCTTATGCCGTCGCGTTGATCAGAAAAAAACCCGTCTGAACCGCGCTTATATTCGGCGGAACCTCCGCGTTAGAGAATTAAATGAAAATTTTATTTGTGAACAATCCCCGCTTCGTCATATAATTGATACTCAAATCTCGAATCGGAACCGAGATACTTCCGGGCAAATGATCATGCGGATCGCAGCTATCTTATGGGAATTCACTGCAAGGTATAAAATAATCCCCCCTCTCCTCGGACTCACCGCCGGCATCATTCTGAACGAGTATACAGAGAACCCCTGGCTCGTAATCATAATAACGGCCCCGGCTGCCGGTATCCTCGCTCTCCTTCTGCCCCCCCTGAGGTTCCTTTTATTCATCCCCATCGGTCTTCTCTTCAGCGCAGGCCCCTTTAGCTCCCCGGGGGTGAGCGTCACGTCGTTTGAGGGAATAAAGGTCGACCTCGAAGGGACCGTCTACAGGTCGCCGGAAAAAAAGGAATCGGGTTCGAGGCTCTTCCTGGATACCGAATACGCCGTAGCGGACGGGGTTTTCAATCCCGTTTCGGGAAAGGTCATCATATCCACGGCCGAAGACTCTCCCGGACTTTCTTACGGGGACAGAATACGCGTGATCGGCGTAAAGCTCAGGCCCATAACCAACTTCAGAAACCCGGGGGCGTTCGACGTGAGGAAATACTATGAAAGGCAGGGCGTCTACGCGACCGGATTCGTCGAGGGCGGCGAGCACATCATCTCCTTCGGGCGCGATAGATCATACAGCCCCGTCATATATTCGCTCGACAGGCTGAGACTCCGGTACGGAAACTTCGTGAGGGCGAATTTTCCCCCGCCCGGGAGTGAGATTTTGAACGCGCTTACGATAGGCGACGACGGAGGCATCCCGCCCGAGGTCAGAGCGGAGTTCTCGAAAGCCGGAGTGGCCCACGTCCTCTCGGTATCAGGACTTCACGTAGGTGCAATAGCCGTGGTTTTCTTTTTGATAATTAAATGGCTCCTCAAGCGCTCGGAGTACATGATGCTCCGTTTCAAGGTCGTGAGGATCGCGGCTGCCCTCACGATTCTGCCGCTATTCTTCTATACGGCGGTCGCGGGTTTTAACACGCCCGCGGTCAGGGCTTTTATAATGATATCCGTTTTCTTCCTCGCGATTATAGCCGGGAGGGGCGAGAACAAGCTCAACACTCTGGGTGTAGCGGCTTTCGTCATACTCCTCTGGCACCCGTGGTCGTTATTCGAGCTCTCGTTCCAGCTCTCGTTCGCGGCCGTCCTCGGCATCCTGCTTGCGCACAAATTCTTCCCGTTTAAATTCGGCACGCTGAAAGACAAGGCGGCGACCCTGATAAAAACCACGTGCGCGGCTACGTTTGCGACCTTCCCTTTAATAATAAATTCATTCGGAATACTTCCCGTCGTATCCATACCGGCGAATATAATCCTGGTGCCGCTGGTCGAGCTTCTGATCGTCCCCCTGGGGCTGCTCCCTTTCCTCGCGTTCACTGTCTCGGTGCACATAGCGTGGCCCTTGATATCCCTCTGCATTCACTTCATCAACATGATGGTGTTCGGTATCGGGCTGCTGCTCGAAATCCCCTATTCTTCGGTGACGATCCCTCCTCTCGGCGCGCTCGGCATCCTGTTGTTCTTTATTCTCGGAATTTCGATCCTGCTCGCGGGCAGGTCCGTGCGTATGAGATACATTCTCCCGGTAATCGCGCTGGCATTCGTATCGAGCGCGGCGTATCCGGTTATCAAGAAGTACAGCGAGCGCGGGCTCACCGCCAGTTTCCTCGACGCGGGCAGAAACAAGAGCATCGTTTTTCTCGAGTTCCCCGGGGGCGGAAACGTCCTCATCGACGGAGGTTATTCGAACCTCGACAGGAAGGGATATATAGAAAGAAACGTGGCCGGCAGGTTCCTCCTCCACTCCGGGGTGAATAAAATCGACCGCCTGATTTTAACGTCTACAGATAAGGACCACATGAGCGGCGCCATATACCTGCTCGAGAATTTCCAGGTCGGGACGGTCGTCACGAACGGGGACAAGCTCTCAGGCGGGCTCTGGGAAATGATCAAAGAAAATGGGATACCATGGCGAGACCTGGGCGATATCGATGAGGTCCCTTTGGGCGGGGAAGTCAGGCTCGAGGTGCTCAGGCCCGGCGGGGATTTCGTAATCAAGGACTCGTCTCTGCCCCGCCCCCTGGCACTCAAGGTCTCTTTCGGGAACGAAAGCATTCTCACGGGCGAGGCCCTCGACGATGCCCGTGCGCTTTCGGCGATGACGGACACTCACGGGGCCAGGTTGAAGAGCGGCGTTCTCTATATGCCCTCTCTCGTTACGGACGACGCTTTTGCTCTGTTCCTCCGGACAGTGTCCCCGCGTGTTTTGGTAACGGGAGAGTTCGGCGCCTCCCTCATTAGTAACTCTCTCGCACATATTACAATCTTCGATACTTCCGCGGACGGAGAGGTGACGATAAGGACAGACGGTTCCGATTTACGCACCGAAACCTACGCCGGCGAAAAGGAAGCGGATTTAAAGTAAACTTTCTCCGTGCCGAAATACATACTGCTCCTGATCGCACTTGCAGTCGTGCTTATATATCTTTTCTTTCCGCGCAGCGACGATGCCGGGGAGATAGAGGCTTTGTTCAATGAAATAAGAGAAGCGGCGGGTAAGAAGGATGCGGACGGCGTAACCGAACATTTTTCCCTTCAGTATAAAGACGAATACGGGGCGGGCTATCCGGTCGTGAAGAGCATAATCACGAAGGCCTTTGAGAAGTATGACAGTATTGATGCGTCGTACTCAGGCCTCTCAGCCGTCTTCGGCGAAAACGAATACGGGGAAAAAGAGGCCGCCGCGAACGTAGACGTCCTCGTCACGGGATTCAAATCGGGTATCCCCTATTCATTGATCGGAAGCGGGGGATCGCCCGACAATATCACGGTCACACTTAAAAAATCAGGAATCAGCGGATGGAAGATTATGGAAGTCGAGGGGCTCGACACCCCGGATGGTTACTAGCAGCTCAGGTGTGCTATGACGGCCGGATGATTTACTCGTCGGCCCCGGTCATCCTGCCGTGGATAAAGTCGCTCAGGACCTCGATATCGGATTTTTCCGCCTCCTCCACAGTCCCGGTAAAAAGAATCTTCCCGTGACAGAGGAACGCGATCCTGTCCGATATTTCGAATGCGCTCTTCACGTCGTGTGTGATAATGACCGCAGTAATGCCGAACTGTTCCTGCATGCTCCTTATAAGCTGGTTGATCCTGCTGATATTGGGCGGGTCGAGTCCGGTAGTCGGCTCGTCGTAAAGAAGTATACGGGGGTTCATCGCCATCGCCCTTGCGAGCCCCACCCTTTTCTTCATACCGCCGCTCAGGTCGGACGGCATCTTGTCCTCGATGCCCGGAAGACCCACGAGCTCGAGGTTCTTGGCGACCATGTCCCTTATTTCGTTCTCGGGCAGCGTCGTGTTCTCTCTCAGCGGATAAGCGACGTTCTCCTCGACCGTCAGCGAATCGAAGAGCGCTGCGCCCTGAAAAAGCATCCCCATTTTTTTCCTGACG
>DATIET010000080.1:0-9815 GCA_035455615.1 Thermodesulfobacteriota bacterium | reverse complement strand
CGCCTATGATTTCCTGGATGCTCTTCATGCCAATAACTTGAACGTCAGTTATTATCCTCCCTGTTAAACCCCCTCTCCTGTAAAAGCATATTGCGTCTTTGCCTTTCTTCAAGTATCCGCTGCATGTCCTGCTCGTTCTCGACTATCCGGGGGGTAAGGAGTATCATCAGATTGATCTTCTGACTCTCCCTCTGCTTGAATTTAAACAGGTTGCCGAGAACCGGGATATTGCCGAGAACCGGCACCCTGTTCTGGATGACGCTCTCTCTGTCCTGTACGAGTCCGCCTATTACTATCGTCTGCCCGTTCTTCACGACGACGGAGGAGTCGGCTGTCCTGGTCGTGGTGGCGATACCGAACTGTGCGGTATTCAGTCCCTGTACCGGCGCCTGTCTGATCGCGGAAACTTCTGTAAGGATATTGAGATTCAGAAAGTCCCCTTCACTGATCTGCGGGACTATGGATAACCTTATGCCGACGGGTTCACGCTGTATAGTCTGTACCGTTACACCGCTGTCTCCGACCGTGCTCCCGGTGGGGAACGGTATGACGTCGGCCACGATAATTTCCGCAGGTTCGTTGTCTGTGGTAATAATACTCGGCGTCGACAGCACGTTTACATCGGTAAGTGAGGTCAGTGCCTGGAACAGGGCGGTGAATGACGGTATCGGAGGTATGGGACCCGATCCGTCCACGTCCACTTCCTCGCCTACGACCCCCAGGAACAGGCCCGAGAGGCTGCCTAAGACGTTTACGGACGCCTCGGGATCGGCCGCTACTCCCAGGAGGCTGGGGACTCCGGGCAGCACTGTCCCGCCGAATCCCAGGGTCTCGCCGTTGACCGTAAACCCGATACTCAGGTTGGTCCCGAACGATCTGATTTTATCCAGGCTGACTTCGAGAATCGCGGCTTCCACGAATACCTGCTTTCTCCTGACGTCCAGCTCTTCGATCACTTCCTTGATTGTTTCATAATCCCTTCTCGAGCCGATAAAAATTATGGAATTCGTCGACGGGTCCGACGTGACCCTGAGCTCGTCCGTCTCCGCTACCACCGCAGAGCCGGTTCCCGCCCCTCTCTCGATTGCCTGCCTGCTCGTGGAAGTGCCTGTTCCGATTCCGGTCGAAGATGACCCGAGCCCCGAGTCCGTTCCGAAACCCGAGGTCCTTTGACTCCTGTCGGCTCCTAATCCGGTCCTCGCCCCGCTCCCTCCGAAGAGGCTCGCGAGTACGGCCACTATCGATTCTGCGTCGGCATTCAAAACCCGTATTACGTAGATGCCCTCTTCAGGCTCGGCGGTCTCCACGTCGAGTATCTCTATGACGGCTTTGATTTTTTTCATGTCGTCCGGATACGCAATGACTATAAGCGAGTTGGTCCTCTCGTCCGTGATTACCTTGAACCCCACTGCTGAGGATTCAGTCGTGGATTGGGATGTGATCGCGGGGGCCTCCGACCTGCTCTCGGACCCGGGAAGGCTGCGTGAGCGTGTGGTGGACTGTCTTTGCGACTGCTGGGTCTGTGCCGGGGCGCTCGATTTCGACGATGCCGTTCCGCCGAATATTTCGACGAGCTTAGCCGCCACTTCAGCAGCTGCGGTGTTATGTATCTTAATGAATTCGATTTCGGTCTCTACATCGAGGTTCTCGATTATTTTCAGAATCCGGTTCAGGTTGTCCACTGTTTCCACAATAATGAGCGTGTTCGTCGCCGGATACACTACTATATCCCCCTCCCGGGAAATCAGCGGTTTCAGTATGTTCGCCGCCTCGCTCGCCTGTATGTTTTTAAGCTGGATCAGTCTCGTTATAAAACTGTCGGAGGATTCGCCTAACTCCGTACCGAATTCCGTAGGTATGCTGGTTATCTTTATATCTCTCTTGGGGACGATTATATTGGTGCCGTCCTTTTTGACGACCGAGAACCCGTTCAAGCTCAGTATCGTTTCAAAGAGCCTCATTGCGTTCTCTTTTTTAAACCCGCCGGGCGCGATTACCGTGACCTTCTTTCCCTTCACCGACTCGTCGAGTATGAAGTTTTGTCCCGTGATTTCGCTGATGGTTTGAATAAGGTCCTGCACGTCCATTTCCGACTGCAGATTTACTATCTCGCCGTCGGTTACGATGATTTCGGGTTGCTGCTCTTTTGTCTCGGTTTCCTTGTTCTCGGGAGACGGTTTCTGAAAACTGGGCATTTCGCGGGGATCTTGTCTGCGGGGACTCTGTGTCTGCTGCCGGTAACGTTCCTTCTGCTCGAGCAGTTTCTGCCGTCTCTGTTCGATCTCAGCCTGCCTTTCTGATGTTGGCTGATCCGACGCGTCCGGGTTATAGGCGGGGTCCTGTTCCTGATCGCTGAGAGATTGAGTCATGGTCTCGGAATCTGCCGGATCGCCGTAAGGTGCGTAGGTGTCATTGCTCGCTATATTGAATCTTCCGGTATCGCTCTTTACCGGTATGTCTATGTACTCGCCGACTGACAGCACATCTCTTGTCAGGCCGTTTATTTCTTTTAATTGTTTGACGGATACCTGAAACCTCTCTGCGATTTGAGATAAGGTGTCGCCCTCCTGCACCTTATAGCTCGAGTCCTCGTTCACCGACTGCTGAGGCGACTCTCCATCTTCCAGTTCGGTCGTTTGCGCCGCGTTCTCTTTGATTATTGTTTTTTCGTGGTCGGTGTTGACATAAACGTATAGAGTTAACAGGAATCCAAGAATCAGAATATTGATCAGCAATCCTCTCATTATTCGGTCCTCACACTCTGTGCGGGCTCTTCTCCGTCTCTGCTTGAATAATCAGATCCCGTAGGGGACGCATAATCCAATATCGGCAGCGAAACCGAGCATCCGGACTCTCTTCTATCTAACATTGTACTCATAAGTGTACTGTTTACCAGCCCTGGTAAAATCAATCGTGAAATTGCTCTGGGACCTCAATTCTTCAAACACGCTAAGGGCCTTCTCCACATCGTTTAGTTCGACGTTGTTTATTTTGTGAAGGGTGTCGCCGTTTTTAATTCCGATCTTCCAGAAAATACTGTTCGACCTTATTCCGAAAAACCTGAGCCCATCCTCCTGAGGTATTACGCGCGCCTGCTGTATTATGTTTGTAGGATCGCTGAGCACATCTTCGAGCAGCTCCCTGCTGACCTCGTATTCATTCTCTCCGACCTTGCTAATTCCTTCATTGTCCAAAGAGCCCTCCGAGCTTTCCGACTTCGCTCCTCTCCCGGGAGTTCTTCTGCCCGAGGGGGCCGCCGGGGAAGTGGAGGCTATTTCTCCAAGGTCTTTGCATTTAATTGTTTCCCGTCCGGTCCTTTGCCGTTCTATGACCACCCTGCAGTTCAATATTTCTATTACTTTCACGTCCTCGGACCGGATAATGTCTACGACTTCCCCGCTGCGGTAGCCGTTAACCTTGTTGTCGTCGGGGTTCTTTATTATCGCGACCGAGGAGGCGTCATTGTTGATGATAGTCCCGAGGAGGACGATGTTGAGCGTGCTGTCGGGCAGGGCCTCCTGGCTTCCTCCGGGCACCCCGGCGTCTGTTAAATTGGTAATACCGAAGATGTTCCTCGTAAGGATGACATGATAGTAGGACCTTGCACGCTTGGCGCTCGATTCCGGTTTGCTCTCCCTATCGTCCAGGAATTTTTGCGACGCCGCAGCGCGCGGGGAGCTTATCATGCCTTCGATTTTCTGATTTACGGTGACGGCGGCCACGTAGGCGAGCCCCGTAAGGAGGCATAGGTTTATAACCCACACATATTTTTTTAAAATCGTTACGAGCATTTAAGTAGAGAGGTTAATTTTACCTAAAAAAATAAAGTTTTTTACTTTATATGTCAAGCAAAACTTGCTTGCATGAATAACAAACCAGAATTTGTCTGTAAAAGCCGTCTCCCATTGCTTTATTACAGAGGCGGTTAAGAAACCTCGATCGTATATTACTGAAAATCGGGCCCGATGCGGCGGCGTCTCGAATTTTCAGTTCAAATAAATAAACAATGGTATAGGGATGAATTCCCTGCCTCTGAATACAATTTACAATTTGATTTGGCAAAAATCAATTCCGGGAAGTCATTTAATTATCAATGTTCAATTAATAGTTGAATTGCCTACTGCTCCCGGTACGCAGCATCCGACTAGCTCGGACAGGAGGTTATTCTGGAATTCCTTGGTTTTCCATCCCAATCCGTTATCGAGAATCGAGAACACCAAAACATCGCCCTGTTTTGTAAAAACGTAGCCGGAGAGAGCTCTTACATTATTCAAATAGCCGGTTTTGGCCATGACCCTGCCCTGTACATCCGACTGCCTGAACCTCTTTTTGAGGGTTCCGTCTACTCCGGCGATCGGGAGGGAATCGATGAAGTCAGAGGCAATGATCCTGTTTGTGTAGGCGTAACTCAGCACTTCGGTTAATGTTTTCGGAGAAACACGGTTGAGGAGCGACAGGCCCGAACCGTCCACTACCCTGAACCCGTCTTTAATTCCGATCCTGTTAAGAAATTCCGAAATTACCGAAGAACCGCTTTCCCAGGACCCGGGAGCGCCCTTGAATTCCGCCCCGAGCGTTTTTATCAGATTCTCGCCTATTATATTCACGCTGTTCTTGTTGTACTCGGTAATTATCGCTGAGAGAGGGTCCGAAAAGTGCGTGTAGAACACGGTGGCCCACCTCGGCACATCGCCCGTTACGACAGGGCCCGATACCTTGATGCCCGCTTCCTCGATAGCGTTTTTGAACACATTGCCGGTGAGGAGCGTCGGGTTCTGTACGGGGATCTTTAGGAGGACTGATGATTTCGGCCTGATCCTTCCGCCCACGATGATTGTCTGATCGTCCTTCCAGGTTGTCGTAAGCACGCCCTGCTTGGTGCTCGTGACAGCGTTGTTTATAATCGCTATGCCCGAGCCTTCGGGCAGTATGAAGACAGAGGGTTTCTGCCCGGACTTGGAAGAGGCGACCTTGACCTCTATCGTATTATAGTTGAAGGAAAGCGCGCTTATCGGCGGGCTGTAAAAATCGTCCGTCCATTCTTCTTTCCATCCCTCCGCCCGTCTTATCCTGCTGAAATACGAATCGTCAACCGTTATTCCGTCTTTTATCTCCTTAATGCCCCTTTTCTTGAGCTCGTAAACGATGAACCCGATATGGGGCTCGCCGAGGGTCGGGTCTCCGTAGCCTTTTACGTATAGACCGCCGTGGAGTACTCCTTTAGATATTCCGCCCCCGCTGTAGAACTCGGTTTTAAACCTGTAATCTCTTTTCAGAAGCGAAAGCGACGCTACGGACGTGATTATTTTTTCATTCGAAGCCGGAATGAACAGGCTCTGCGCGTTGTGCTCGTAAATCGTTTCCCCGGAGGTGAGTGATTTGACCACGACGCCGAGCTTGCCGTTGTTCCTCGCTTCCTTGGGAAGCATTGTAGCGATTCTCGCCGTATACGCGCTGGTCGAGCTATTGACTGACACCGCGGTCTGAATTGAAACTGCCATTAAGGAGACCGCGATCAAGGGAGCGAAATACCATTTCATATTAGAAAAAATATTCTAACACCTCCGTAAATTCATTGCAAAGAAAAATTAAAATCTTATCGGAATTAATCCGATTAGTACAGCGTTAATTTCACCCGAGGGCAAGAATTCGCACGCGGCCGCATCGCTATTATGTTCCCGGCCGTGGAATTAGTGGAACTTAACACATATGCTATCATTTTCTTTATAAGGGCCGCATGAGGACCCGGTAAAAGTGTCGACTAAAACAGGTAAGACAAAAAAGGCTTTCTTCTTCGATTTCGGCGATACGCTGGCATCTACCGATCCGCCGTTTATATTCAGGATCGCAATGGCGATGAGGAAGTCCGGATTTGATATTACAGACAGTGAATTCGAAGCGGAATACGTCAAAGCGGATTACAGGCTCTTTTTAAAGCACAAGGAGATGGGACGCATCAGCCCCAGGGAGCACCGGGAATGGTTCTTCCCTATTCTCTATGAATCGCTCGCGCCGATTGCAGATATCGAGAGCTTCCGTGAGAGCGTCAGAAGCGAGATGAATGAAATCGGTTTTTCAAGGTCTCCGATTCCGGGCGCTGCGGAGCTGCTCGATTTCCTCAAAGGGAAAGGTTACTTGCTCGCAGTCATTTCAAACAACGACGGCTATACGGAGGAGAAGTGCGAGGAAGTAGGGATCAGGCGGTATCTTGATTTCGTCTTTGATTCTACGAAGCTGGATATGGTCAAGCCCGACCGGCGGATCTTCAAATACGCGGCCGAGAAGATGGGGATTTCTCCCTCGGACGCGGTGCACATAGGCGATATGTACGGTACGGATGTGATGGGGGCCTTAAACGCGGGGTCCGACGTGATATGGTTTAACGGAAGAAAAATGAGGAAATTCGACGACACCGAAGTTAAAGAGGTAAGCGAGCTGTCCGAGATAATCGGTCTCGTCGATTAATTCAGCAGCAGGACCGCAAATACCGGCCGTTTCATCGAGGCGGCTTCTAATCATCATTGCAAGATTACAACCGAATAATAGGGCACGGTCATGGAAGGCGAGATCAGAATCGAGGGAGCCAGGGAAAACAACTTAAAGAATATAACGGTCTCGATACCCTGGCATAAATTTACGGTCGTGACCGGACTGAGCGGCTCGGGAAAGTCCTCATTGGCCCTGGATACCCTCTATGCGGAGGGTCTCAGGAGGTATATCGAGTGCTTATCGACCTACGCGAGGCAGTTCCTAGAGCGCGTCGACCGTCCGGATATGGACGATATATCGGGGCTCCCCCCGGCCGTTGCGATCGAGAGCAGGAATAACGTCAGGAACTCACGCTCGACGGTGGGCACGACGACCGAGGTCTACGATTACCTGAGGCTCCTGTTCGCTAAAGTCGGCAGGATCTTCTGTCCCGAGTGCGGCAGGGAGGTAAGACACAGGTCTCCCGGGGACATCGCCGGGGAGCTGCTTGGCGGCCATGAGGGGAAAAGGGCCCTGATCACGTTCCCCCCCGGCAATTTGAACCTGACGCCTGCCGAGCTGTTGTCGAACGGTTTTACCCGCATAATCTCCGGGGGCGATATATTAGAAGTCGAGGGCCTGTCAAAGGTCCCTAGGGGATCGGAGATCGTCCTCGACAGGCTGGTCCTGGACAAGAAATCCCGTTCCAGGATAGTCGGCTCGCTCGAGCTCGCCTTCGAGGAGAGCAGGCACGTGAACGTCCGCATACTCGACGGCGAGACCCTGAGATACTCGGCCGACCTCGAATGCCCCGCTTGTCACACGCGATTGAATGAGCCGACCCCTCTCCTTTTCTCCTTCAACAGCCCGCAGGGCGCCTGTCCGGAGTGCAAGGGGTTCGGCAACATACTCGGTCTCGATCCCGACCTGGTTATCCCCAATCCCGAAAAGAGCCTGTCGCAGGGCGCTATAGAGCCACTGACGAAGCCCTCGCTCAAGCCGCAGATGAGAAAGCTCCTCCATTTCGCCGAGGAGAAGGGTATCTATACGGACAAGCCTTACAATGCGCTCGCGGATAAGGAGAAGGACCTCATTTTCGAAGGCGGAGCCGGGTTTCCCGGCGTCAGGGGGTATTTCAGGCATCTTGAGGAAAAGAATTACAAGATGCATGTGAGGGTATTCCTCAGCAAGTACAGGTCGGCGTTCACATGCGACGCCTGTCTCGGGTCGAGACTCGTGAAGGAGGCGCTCTGGGTGAAGGTGGGAGGCAAGAACATCTACGAGCTTTCCCTTCTGCCGATAGACGCGCTCGGGGAATTTTTTAAAGAGCTTGAGCTGAGTGATTATGAAAGGCAGATAGCCCACGAAATTATGAAGCAGATTAAATCCAGAATAGATTTCCTCGTAAAAGTCGGCCTCGAATACCTCACGCTCGGCCGCCTTTCGAAGACGCTCTCGGGCGGGGAGGCGCAGAGGGTGAACCTCGCCTGCCAGCTGGGCGCCACGCTGACTGAGACACTTTATATAATGGACGAGCCCTCGATCGGGCTCCACCCGAGGGACGTCGCCCGTCTCGTCTCTCTCATTAAAGAGCTCAGGGACAGGGACAATACTGTGGTTGTGGTCGAGCACGATTTCGAAATGATAAAGTCGGCTGACAATATTATCGAGCTCGGGCCCCTTGCGGGCGAGAGGGGTGGGGACATAGTCTATCAGGGAGAGGTCAGTAAGCTCCTGAACGGCTCCGCGGACTCCCTGACGAAGAGATATATAACGGGCAGGTCGAAGATCGAACCGCCTCTGAAGAGACGAAAAGGGAGCGGAAAATCAATCACGGTCACGGGAGCAGTCGAAAATAATCTTAAAAACCTGACAGTTTCGTTTCCGCTCAGGACGTTCATTTGCGTGACAGGGGTCTCGGGCTCGGGGAAGAGCTCACTCGTAAACGATGTTATTTATTCGGCCCTCGCGCGTAAGTTCAGGGGCGAGGTCGAGAGGGTCGGGAAATACGGAGAGATCAAAGGGGCCGAACACCTGTCCGACGTGATCATGCTCGATCAAAACCCTATCGGAAGAAGCTCGAGATCGAATCCCGTGACCTACATCAAGGCTTATGATGAGATAAGGAAAACGATGGCAGGAACCTGGCAGGCCAGGTCCAAGGGGCTCACCCCGACTCATTTTTCATTCAACGTCCCCGGGGGCAGGTGCGAAACCTGTGAAGGCGAGGGTGTGCAGCAGATAGAAATGCACTTCCTGGCCGACGTGTTCGTGACATGCGAGGAGTGCGGAGGCAAACGGTTTAACAAGGACGTGCTCTCCATACGGTATAGGGACAGGAACATCGACGAGATACTCTCGCTCACCGTAAACGAAGCAATTAATTTCTTCTACGAAACGCCCGTAATAGGCAGGAAGCTCATGATACTTCAGGACGTGGGCCTGGGTTATATAAGACTCGGCCAGTCGGCGCCCACGCTTTCGGGAGGGGAGGCGCAGAGGATTAAAATAGCGAGGGAATTGGGGAGGAAAGGCGGGAAGGACATACTCTACATCCTCGATGAGCCCACCGTCGGGCTCCATGCAGAGGACGTCAGAAAGCTCCTCGAAGTGATCAACAAGCTCGTCCTTGCGGGTAATACGATCCTTGTCGTGGAGCATAACCTCGACGTGATAAAATCGGCCGACTACGTACTCGACCTCGGGCCGGAAGGCGGGGACGAAGGCGGGTATATAATTGCCCGCGGGACACCCGAGGAGGTCTCGAAATCGGATAAATCCCACACAGGCAAATATTTAAGGCAGGCTTTGGTTCCCTGACGTTCCAGCCGGTTGCCTGTCCCTGGCGATATGCATTCGGCCCCGTTATGGGAATCGGGCGCGTTTTCATATAAACTAACCCGCTCTGAATCGGTTTTATCCTCAATGACCCCTGATTTGAGCGTCGCGCGGGCTTGAAAAAAGGGAAATGATTTTTATATATGAAATATCAGCACGCACAGGATAAATATATGTCTAATGGAAAAAGGGATTATTACGAGGTGCTTGGCGTCGACAGGGGCGCAAGCCAGCAGGATATAAAAAAGGCTTACCGCAAGCTCGCGATGCAG
Source organism: Thermodesulfobacteriota bacterium (assembly GCA_035455615.1). Classification (GTDB taxonomy): domain Bacteria; phylum Desulfobacterota_D; class UBA1144; order Nemesobacterales; family UBA2774; genus 2-12-FULL-53-21. The sequence continues at coordinate 237 of DATIET010000080.1, read as the reverse complement.
TACCACCCCGACCACAACGACGCGTCCGATGCGGAGGAGAAATTCAAAGAGCTCTCGGAGGCTTACGGCGTCCTCTCCGATGCCGAGAAGCGCTCACGATACGACCGGGGAGGGTTTTCCGCGCTCGACGGCATGTCCGCCGAGGATATATTCAGCGGTATCAATTTCGGCGATATATTCGGCGGGGGCGGCTTCGGAGGCGGTCTCTTCGACGAGATATTCGGATTCGGGAGGAGG